>JBQMYN010000009.1:0-36936 GCA_052173475.1 Treponema sp. | reverse complement strand
CAAAGCGGATTGCGAAACAGTTTTTGGTGGTGAGCTTTGCTCACCTGTTTCCTTATTGTTCTACCGGATCTTTTACGCTATCCTATCTTGGTAAAATATAATCTTACATATAATGCGGAATTTCTGAGATTTCTTTGCAGAATGCTGGAGCAGTACGCAAAAATATGCTATACTTCCCCGTATGGATTATTATGCAATGCAGGTAAAAACCGGAAAGGAGCCGGAAATACTTAATCAAATAAAAAAGAACACACTGAAAAATAATATCAGTATCTCTAATGTGTATTTCCCTCGTAGAACATTGTATATCAGAAAACTCGGCATCAAAAAAAAGCAGATTACATCAGTATTTCCGGGATATATTTTTTTAGAAACGGAGACCCTATCTACTGAACTCTATTGGCTACTAAGAAAAACAGAGGGGGTTTACCGGTTTTTACCTGATAATCATAATCCTTTAGCATTACACAGTACCGATCTTGACATTTTACATCATTTTCTTTCTTTCGGCGAAATTACTCAGCCTTCAAAAGCATATTTTGATGAAAATGACCGAATCTGTATTACGGAAGGACCACTTAAAGGGTTAGAAGGTAAGATTTTAAAAGTAGATAAACGAAAACAACGGGTAAAAGTCGTACTTGATATGTATAATAACGTATTCCCCATTGATTTGGCTTTTGAATTTATAGAGCCTATCAAACTATCTTTACAAAAACGAAAGGAAGAACCACAATGACAGTTCAACATAGCACTCCCCAGTCGGTAATTTATATCATTGGGGCAGGTCTTGCCGGAACTATGATAGCCCATGAAATAAAACGGAAGGGCATTTTTGGTAAGGTAGCAGCTTTTTTAGATGATGATCCGCAAAAAATCGGTACAAAAATTGAAGGAACACCGGTTTTAGGTCCTATCCAAGATGCAGCACATGTTCTCCGTATAGAGCCGAAAGATGAGGTATTGATCGCTATTCCAAGTATCAATGCAGAACGATTGCGCGAAATTTATACCACGGTGAAAGAAGCCGGCTTTTCTACTATCAAATTACTGCCCGGTATTTCGCAAATTGTGGACGGCAAAGCTCATCTCGTACAAGCCCGTGACATTAACCCGCAAGACCTGCTTGGCAGAACCCCCATAACGATCAGCTTAAAAAAGAGTTTACGGTATTTACAGGGAAAACGGGTGTTAATTACTGGAGCCGGCGGCTCTATCGGCAGTGAACTTGCCCGTCAGCTGCTTTCTGGAGGAGCAGAGCGGCTCTATCTTTTCGGACACGGAGAAAATTCAATCTATCAAATTGATAAGGAGCTGCGGCTGCTGCAAGAAGAAGGTGTAGGCGATAAAGCGGCTATTGTTCCTATTGTAGGTGAATTAAAAGATCGTGCGTATATGCGCTATATTCTCCGCCAGCTCCGCTGTGATGCAGTGTTTCATACTGCAGCCTATAAGCATGTGCCGCTTATGGAGGCAAATCCTGTTGCTGTTATTGAAAATAATGTACTTGGTACAAAAAACTTACTTGATGCATGTATTGAATCCGGAGTACAGCGGTTTGTACTTATATCTACCGATAAAGCGGTAAACCCAGTATCAGTTTACGGTGTTTCTAAAATGCTGAATGAAAAAATGGTACTGCACGCCGCCGCTCATATTCAAGAAAAATTAGGAAAAAATACTGCGGCGTATATGTTTGTCCGTTTTGGAAATGTGCTTGGCTCCCGCGGCTCTATTTTTCCGCTGTTTGTTGAACAAGTAAAAAAAGGAGGACCGGTAACTATTACCTCCCCCGATATGATGCGCTATTTTATGACGATTCCTGAGGCATGTTCATTGGTTTTACAGACAGGCGGGGTGGGTGTAAACGGTGAATCATATTTACTTGATATGGGAGAGCCGGTTAATATTCTTGATACTGCCTATCAGCTGATCCGCTATATGGGGTACGAACCTGAGAAAGACATACCGATAGAAATTATCGGTATGCGTCCGGGAGAACGGCTGGAAGAGCCGCTTATTTCAGATGATGAATATACTGAAATAACCGAATATCCAAAGATACTCCGCTTACAATCAAAAACACTATTTAGCAATGAGACACTCGAATCTTTGATTCATCAGCTTACTCAGCTTTGTGATCCGGCAGCAGGAGCCGATATATACCGTAATAAAGATATACTGCTGCGTATACTTTGTGAATCTTGCGAATCATTAAGGACTAGTTATGCACAATAAAGAACCTGCTCAAATGGATATTCCCTTTTTTAAACCTTCTTTCGATAAGGCTGAAGAAGAAGCACTATTACGGGTGCTGCATTCCGGCTGGCTAACCACCGGTAAAGAAACGCTGACATTTGAAAAAGAATTTGCTGAAATGGTACAAAGCCCCGCTGCCCTTGCGGTAAACTCTGCTTCAAGCGGGTTGATGCTTGCAATGGACGCATTAGGTATACGGGAGGGTGCAAAAATTCTTACCAGCCCTTATACCTTTGTATCAACTGCAACGAGTGCTCTGCATCTTGGCGGAGAAGTTGTCTATGCGGATATTGAACAAGATTCGTACAGTATTGATCCGGAAAAGGTTGAAGCATATATTAAACAGGATCCCGCTATTAAAGTACTCGTTCCCATTCATATTGCAGGAAATCTTTGCAATATGAAAGCATTACGAACGCTTGCAGATCGCTACCGGTTAGCAATTATTGAAGATGCCGCTCATGCCTTTCCCTCTAAAACAGCTGAGGGTTGGGGCGGTACGTTCGGAGATGCTGGTGTCTTTTCATTTTATGCAACAAAAACCATTACCACCGGTGAAGGCGGCATGGTCTGCGTGAAAAATCCTGAAATTGCCGAACGAATTTCACTCATGCGATCTCACGGTATTAACCGGACAATCTGGAACCGCTATACAGATAAGTACGCCAGCTGGGTATACGATGTAACTGCTGAGGGCTATAAATGTAATTTACCTGATATTTTATCTGCAATAGGGCGGGTACAGCTGCAAAAAGCAGAAACCTTTTATCATAAGCGAAAGAACATTGCGGCGCAGTTTAATGCAGCATTTTCTGCAAGTGATTCATGTATACTCCCGCCCAATCAAGAAGGCAACGCATGGCATCTGTATATTCTCAGATTAGTACCGGAAACACTGAGTATTTCGCGTGATGAGTTTGCACGGGAATTACAAAACAGAGGGCTTGGCATTTCGGTACATTTTATTCCTCATTTTGAGTTTTCGTATTTTAAGCAACGGTATGGATTAACAGCTGCTCAGTTTCCCAATGCTGCCGCAAAATATGCACAGAGCATCAGTCTTCCCTTGTGGCCTGACATGAGTAAAGAAGAAACAGCATTTGTTATTTCCGTTGTTTTAGACACACTCAAAAAATTCCGTAGATAATAGAGGGTATAATGAGCGGTCAATTTGTCTCGGATATCCGGTTTGATAATGAGTATTATGCAGTTGTTGTCCGTGCTCCGATGCGATCGGCAGTATTACGCATCCTCAATGCCGATGTATTGCCGGAGCAGTATTCGCTCTATACGGCAGCGGATATGCCTGCGGATCATACCATAGATGTTTTTGGGTGCAAAATACCCATTCTTGCAGAAAAATGCAGCGAGTATTATGGAGAGGCAATCGGTATTTTAACGGGACCCGACCCGCTTGTTTTAGAAAACGTGAAAAAGCAGCTGCAATTCAGTATCGAATCACCGGTAGATACAGAATCCGATGCAGCACCATACCACTGGTTTGGTGCGCCCATTGCTGCACACGAATGCTATACATCAGGCAGTACGGAAGAGATTTTTACAACAGCCAGCACTATTGTTCATTCTTCATGGATGGTTGAACCACAGTATTGCGCCCGTTCAGAGCCAATGACAATACTTGCAGTGCCGGATGGAACCTGCATACATATTTATCTGCCTACACAGTGGCCGATGCATGTCCGCCAGTCAGCCGCAGGTATGCTTGGTATTTCAGAAGATGCCGTTATTGTACATCCTACTGAAATAGGAGAAACATATAATGAATTGCTCTGGTATCCGTCAGTGCTTGCCTGCCAATGTGTACTTGCGGCAGCTCATACCGGCAAACCGACTTGTCTTCGCCTTTCGACTACAGAAAGTCTTTCAGCACTTCCTAAAACACCAGCAATTACTATCTACCATAAGTCTGCTCTATCGGATACCAACAGCATTACTGCGATGCATATTTTTATTGTTATTCAAAGCGGGGCATTTTGTCCCCTTATCAATAAAATAATCCGGCAAATGATAGCATCGGCACTTGGTCCCTATCATGTTCAGCGGTACCGTATCGAAGTTGTTGCCCTGAAAACACTGCATGGCCTAACCGATATTTTTGAAGGCTGGGGCGATTCTTTTGTAACAAATGCATTAGAAAACCATGCTGCCAGTATTATCCGCAGCAGGAATCTCTCCCCTGATCAGTGGCGGCTGCAAATGATGAGACCTGAGCATCTTTCAACGTTTTCTCAACTCTTTGCCGCAATTACTAAAGAAAGCAATTTTTTGCGGAAAGACACCGCATATAAAGTATTTAATAAAACAAAAAGAAATAACCATGAGGGAAGATGGCGCGGTATAGGACTAAGTGCCGGATTTCAGTACAGCGGTTGTCCGGTTGATTTTAGCTATACGGTTGAGATGACACTTGATATAAATAGTATACTATCTATAAAAATAGAGCCAATTTCAGTACATCTGAAAAGCCTCATACAGAATCTTGTTACAACAACACTTGAAATCCCTGAGGATAGGATTGTATTTATCAATCTTTCAACGGATACGATGCGTACCGATGCTGCCGATACCGCTGCAAATACCTCGTCTATTATACCATCGCTTGCTGAACAATGTATCGCAGATTTGCAGGAGCAGCAGTTTAGAACTCCGCTGCCGATAACAGTACAACGCAGCTATCAGACGGCTCATCCTGAAACGCCGAAATATGAACCGCTCTTTATATCGGTAACTCCTGCTTTATGTGCGGTTGAATTAGAGCTTGATCCTGTCTGTTATGAAGTAAAGATTCTCGGTATTTGGCTAGTTTGTAATCCGGGTAAAGTGTATGGAAAGGAACGGCTTACCAGTTATTTACGGAAGAATATCCATTGTGCGCTTTCCCGCACTTTTAAAGAAGCATTGCAATATACCAAGGATTCTCATATTTATTTACCGCTGGATGAATATAGGATTATTCAATCCGATGAGGCACCAGAAGCCTCTATCACTTTAATTGCAAGCGGAAAGCAGATGACAGCCCTTGACTCTATTGCATACAATATCCTGCCGGCAGCCTATATAACCGCTTTGAATCAAATTTTGCTTTCAGTTTCTTCAGTGGTGGAAAAACTTCCGGTACTGCCACAGGATATTTTTCATGCAGTTACACAGTGAGGAATGGATATGACAATACATTTTCAACTTAATAATACACCGGTTGAATTTGATGCGGAGCCTGATGAGCGTCTTGTTGACATTCTCCGGAATAGATTTCACTTGATAGGTATGAAAAAAAACTGTCTACAGGGAATATGCGGTTCTTGTACGGTTTTAATAGACAACCGTCCAGTTCCTTCGTGTATGATTCCTATTTTTGCAGTTAATGATAAACACATTATTACCTTAGACGAATTTCAAAAAACAGATGAATATACTAGAATTATGACAGCATTTGAAAAAAATGGGGTAACCCTCTGCGGTTTTTGCACTGCATCAACAGTATTTACTGCGTATTATTTACTGCAAAAATACAAACCGCTCACCGAAGCGGATATCCGTAATGCGTACATAGGAACGGTCTGCCGCTGCTTGGATATTACTGGTATTATTACTGCCATTCAGTCATTAACCGGTACTAAGGAGTATGAATATGGTGCATAAGCATTCAGTATATTTTGCAAAAAATGTCCAAGAAATTCATACACGGATAAGAAATATCAATGATATTATTCCGCTTGCCGGTGTAACAAGACTTTTACAAGGACATCGGGACGATCGTTTAACATTACCTGAAAATATCCTTTTCCTCAAAGGTATTCCTGAATTAGAAGCAATCATAAAAAGAGAGCGGTTCATTGATTTTGGTGCAGCTGCTGTATTGAATGATATTCTTAATCTCGGCTATAAAAATATCCCGCAGGTTTTGTACGCTGCAATTTCTGCTGCAGCAAATCCTAACATTCGATCGCTCGCTACTATTGGTGGGAACATTGCCGATGCACCGATAAAAAGCTCTTGCCTTATACCGCTCATTGCTCTTGATGCAAAAATAGAAGTCCGTACACCAAAAGAACTTATATGGATGAATCTCAGTAAATACAGCGAAGAAAGAATGGTAGTGCTGAAACCGGAACCACATGTAATACTCAGAATACGAGTTCCGCTTGATGAGTGGAATTTTTCTTACTATCGGCGGCTTGGTCCCATTGGACGCATTGCAGAAGATACGGCCTCTTTTGTATTCCTTGCGCGTATGCAAAAAAATATCTTAATGGATATTAAAATGCTCTTCGGCAGTACAAAGCTCCTTAAAAACCGGGAGTTTGAAAATAGACTTGCCGGTACTGTGCTGCCGCTTGACCGCAAAAAAATAGCAGATATTATGCATACTGCGTACTCTTTTTTTACTGAAAACGGCTTTTCATCCCCATTTCAACGGCACTGTTTTTTTAATCTTATTGAAGATAGCTTATATCGTTTATCGCAGGGAAGTTATTGCTCTAGCGATATGCAAAGTCAGCAGTTCTAAAAACTCAGTCAGCTTTTAAAGATACCCGCATACCGGCAAAACATAGATTGGAACGTAAAAGTGCCTATTGATTATTGTTTTCAGGAGAAAAAAATGTATGGTGATACAATTCTAAATCTTTATCGTTAATATGCGTATATATCTGGGTAGTGGTTATATCGGTATGCCCAAGTAGACACTGTACTGATCGAAGGTCAGCCCCGCCTGCAAGAAGATGTGTTGCATAGGAGTGGCGGAGTGTATGAATTTTTGTAGTAACGCCGCTCAATATTTCAAGTTCTTGGAGCCGTTTCCAGATTCCTTTCCTCGTAAGCCGTCCCCCACGGTTATTTAAGAATACAGCTCCTGAAGTTTCTGTATGTTCAGGGTGGGTGCATTTAAGCAGTAGCGGACGGGCATTTGAGATATAGCGGATCAGCTGCTGTTCTGCTTGCCGCCCGAACGGTACAATCCGCTCCTTTCCGCCCTTTCCGGTTACTTTAATAAGCAGCTCATTAAAGAAAATATCATGAAGAGAAAGGGCGGCAGCTTCGCTTACTCTAAGCCCCGCCGAATAAATAAGCTCAAACAAGGCGCGGTCGCGAATACTGTTTGGCGTATCTGAGGGTATGGCTGCAAGCAGCCGATCAACTTCCTCAGGAGTTAGTACCCGCGGTAATGTTTTTTCGCGGCGGGGACTATCCAGCTGCTCCGCAGGATTATCACCGCGGACATTTTCCAGTATTAAAAAACGAAAAAAAGAACGGAGTGCCGCCCGATCTTTAGAAAGTGTTTTCCCTGTTATTCCACTCTCCGCCCGTGTAAGCAAAAAAGTAAGACAATCATCTTCATCAGCATTTTCAATAAGCTTTTTGCTCCCTAACTGCGCTTGAAAAAGCTCTAATGTGCCGATATACGTTTGTGCCGTCAGAGGGCTATATGCCTCAGCAGAAATAAGAAAGCCGTAAAATGCGCGTAGCTGGAGTGCCGTCATACTAGAACTAGTGCTTGTTCCGTAAAAATGCCGGAATATCGAGATCGGTATTCGCACCGGGCAGCTGTACATTAATAACTGGACGAGGTTTTTCTACCGCTTCCTCCATTACAGGAGGCAGTACATCCCCTACACTGCCAGCATTTCGCGGTCCAAGTCCCGGTAAATTCGGCTGTGAAAGTTTTTGGAGTTTTCCCCAATCACTCGCAGAAATAAAATCCTCCGATGAAAAACTACTGCCAGCTCCTCTATCCGGGGCAGTATGAGTATTTTGATCTTTGATTTGTTGTAAGACATCATCGGCAAAGCCGGTTGCAATAACCGTAACACTGATTTTATCTTCCATTGAATCATCAATCGTGATACCATGGATAGTGTCTACATCAGGGTGAGCATTTGCCGTTACAATTTCCATAATATCACTTATTTCTGCAGCCGTTATCATTTCCGAGGCATAGATATTGACTAGTATGCGTGTCGCACCTTCAATACGGGAATCTTCTAAAAGCGGATTATTGATAGCATTGGTAGCGGCATCTACAGCCCGATTTTCTCCGCTGCCTACCCCTACCCCCATTAAAGCATCACCCTGCCCTGCCATAGTAGAACGTACATCAGCAAAGTCGATATTAACTAACCCATTTTTAGTGATAATATCGGTAATGCCTTGTACTGCACGGCGGAGAACATCGTCTGCCATCATAAAAGCATCTTTGAGTGTTTTTTTATTATCCGAAATACTTAACAGTTTTTGATTAGGAATAACAACTAAGGTATCAACAGCACTGCGGAGCCGTTCAATACCTGCTTCTGCAGTACGCATCTTTGCTTTACCTTCATAGTGGAAAGGCTTTGTTACTACCCCAACTGTTAGTGCTCCTTGCTCATGTGCAATTTTTGCAATAACCGGCGCAGATCCTGTACCGGTTCCGCCGCCCATACCGGCAGTAATAAAGACCATGTGGGCACCCCGAATTGCATTAGCAATTGCTTCACTATCTTCAAGTGCAGCTTTCTCACCAATATCCGGCTTTCCGCCGGCACCAAGACCTCCGGTTAGTTTTGAACCGATAGGTAATTTTGTAGGTGCTTTTGAATAATTCAATGCTTGCAAATCAGTATTTGCAGCTATAAAGTCAACGCCTTTTACATTGCAGTCCAGCATCCAGTTGACAGCATTAGAACCGCCGCCACCCGCTCCTACTACTTTTATAATGGTAGGATTTACCGGTAACTGATCATTTTTTGCCATTACTTGATAATCCATGATGCCCTCCCGTATATGCCTCTTTCCTGTAGCCGCCGCTGGTACACAGAGCCTACATACCGCAGCGTGCTTTCTCTAGTATATCATATAGGCACCTCTAAAAACTGAAGTTTTTAGAAGTTTTCATCAATCTGTTCGATAACCTCGTTACCGCCCGGATTGATGAGCTTTAAGCCGTTAAAACAGTACGGCTTAATTTAAAGTATCCTATTCTAAAACTGAAGTTTTAAAACATCACTTTCATAATTAGTCAAAAAGATTAGTCCAAAAACCTTTTAACTTTTTTACAACCCGTCCGGAGTTTGCCTCAACTACTTTTTTTTCTTCTGTAACCGAACCTGCCTGTTTATACCGGCTAAGAACAAGCCCAAGTGCAGCAGCAAACTCAGGACTGCGATACTCACCGGTTAAGCCGCCGTATGTACCCGGAATACCAAGCCGTACTGCGGGGGAGTTAAAAATTTCCCCTGCAAGTTCAGTTGCCCCAGGAATAAGAGAACCGCCGCCGCATAGTATAACATTTCCTGCAAACCTATTGGAAGCTATTGCAGGATCAATTTTCGCTTTAACCATTGTAAAAATTTCAGCCATACGGGCTTGAATAATTTCACATATTTCCATTTTTGAAATCTGCATAGGAGCCCTACCCCCCGGAGCAGAGATGAGAACTTGCTCGTTATCTTCTACCAGCGGCATCCAACATCTTCCATCAGTAATTTTAAGATTTTCTGCTGTTTCTCCTGATAACCCTTTGACGATTGCTAAATCTGAGGTTACATGATTTCCCCCTACCGGCAAAGATGCTGTAAAAACAGGAGCACCTCCTGACATCAGTACAATATCAGTGGTGCCGCCGCCTATATCAACCAGCACAGATCCAAGCTCTTGCTCTTCTTCTGTCATAATTGATTTTACTGCGGCAAGACCATGGTGCATAAAATCATCAACCTGTAAGTCTGCCCGTTTTACACAATCAATAATATTTTTCATGCACGTAACAGAACCGGTAATAATATGCACCTCAGCTTCAATGCGTACACCGATCATATTGCGAGGATCTTTAATACCCCGCTGTTCATCAACAATATACGATTGAGGAATTACATGAATAACACGCCTATCCATCGGTATAACAACTGCTTTTGCCGCTTCAATAACTCTATCTATATCATTTTGATCTATTTCACGGTTTCCTTTTCCTTTACCGGTTACCGCAACAATACCGCGGGAATTTAAGCCTTCAATATGCGTACCGCCAATTCCGGCAATACAATGAGTAATTTCCACACCCGACATCATTTCAGCTGCTTCTATTGCCTCATGAATACCTTGTACTGTCTTTTCAATATTAACGACAGATCCTTTCCGTAAGCCCTGCGATATACCGGTTCCTACGCCGATAATTTGTAATACGCCTGTTTCAAGTTCTTCTGCAACCACCGCGCGGATTGCACTGGTTCCAATATCCAATCCGACAATGACATCACTCATGTGTATCCCCTCTGAGCCGGTATGCTGCCGTCCCTGCCCGTACATCCAATTCTTCTATATGAGAGTCAAGACCGAGGTCTGTTACTACATCCAATGTCAACATCATATACCGTAATCCATCTTCATTCAATGTGCTATCGGTACGAACTTTAATTTTTGTCTGCACCGGATAAATAATGAGATCGAATCCTCCGTATTTTTTTTGTTCTATTCTCATTTCAGAAATTTCGCTCAGCAATACGGGATTCTTTTTTTGCAAAATATCAAGCTGTTTAAATAACGGAACAAGCTGTTTATGCACTTTCATACCTGCACGGGGATTAGAAAATTCAAGTCCGCTCACAATGGGGAGTGTATGAGATGATATATCAGCCCCTACTCTAAATACCGTTCCTGTTTTATCTATTTCCATAGGTACCGTATGGCTGCCGATTGAAGCAAATAACACCGCAGCAGCAGTACGCTCTGTAATTTCGATAATAAGCTTGTCAGGAAATTTTTTTATAACCTTTGCTTGTGCGATAAGCGGATAGCTTGCTAATTTTCGAGAAATAATGCGTGTATCAAGTTGTCCCCATCGTTCCGTACCGGTTAATCCTGCGGCTTTTTTCAAATCGGCGAGCGACATATTAGCTGTTTCAGTGAACTGAATCTTAGCGGTAGAGATCGCCGGAACAATAAACAGGTAAAACACCGTTTCACATATCAATAGGAATAAAAGAATCCATATCAGTATTTTAAGGAATGTAGAGCGCGTACTTTTCCGCTTGGAAGTTCCGGCAACAGGAATAGCTGTAGTTTCTGTATAGACGTGTCCATGTAAACCAAGTGTATCAGACATAGAGTATACTCCGTTTTGTATAGCTTGAAACATTGATGATAAGCCCGCACAAACACAACGTAGTGATAAGGGAAGAGCCGCCGAATGAGAAAAAAGGAAGGGGAATACCGGTTGCCGGAATAAGATGAACAACAACTCCTAGATTTAAGAATGATTGGAGCATAATTGCAGATGCTGCACCAAATGCTAAATAACATCCAAATCTATTTTCACTGAGAATAGCAATCCGGTATGCGGTAACAGTAAAAACAAAAAGTAAAAAGAGATAGAGGCAAATTCCCATAAAGCCCATTTCTTCTGCCCATACCACAAAAATAAAGTCCGAATAAATTTCAGGAACACTTGAAATCTTATGGATGCCATTTCCAAGACCGCGTCCCCATAATCCGCCGCTTGCCAAGGCATCTAGTGCTGCATTGACTTGATAGCCTGCTCCCAGCGGATCATGGTCAGGGAATAAAAATGCCAATACACGCTTCATACGGTAGGTTGAAGTCATAATCATCAGTGCTGCACAGGGAATAATCACCGCACAGCCTTTTATAAACCACAGTATTGAGCCGCCTGCAATAAAAAACATAATCATAAAAATGGCAAAAAGAAATATAGAGGTAGAAAAGTCATTTTCAAGATAGACAAGCAGTACAAAAGTTGCAGCAACAAGAAAAGGCGGCAGCACGGCAGTAAGCGGTGCTTGTAGTTTATCATGCTTATTATCAAAAAAGTTTGCTAAAAAAATTATGAGGATCAGTTTTGTAAACTCAGACGGCTGAAAACTTATTTTTTGAATTTGTATCCAGCGGTTTGCCCCATTTCTTGTAATGCCTATTCCCGGAACAAACGGCAGTAGCAAAAGGATAAGTCCTATAACAACCAAATACGGTAGGATTTTACGCAGCTGTTGAAGACTTATAAATGAAAAAAACATCAAGCCGATACACGCAGCCAATAAATTTCTAAATTGCCTGATCACGAAATAGAACGGCGTATGGAAAAAACGTTCAGCGTAATGGAGAGAACCTGAATACAAGGTTGCAATACCAATCCCGACCATAAGGGCTGTAAGGAGAATAAAGGCAACATTATACCGATCGCGGTGAATATTTTTTTCAATAGCAATAGGCAGCATTAATACCGCTCCTTTTGCAGTACAGGTGCAAATTGCTCCAACTGCATACTGCGTGAGCCTTTTAGAAACACAAAATCACCTTTCTGTAAAAACGCATCAAGCTGCCTACTGCACGCGTCCGCTTCCGTTTCTAAAAAACAGAAGACGGACATAGTTCCTTCACAATCAACGCATAGGGTATTTTGCTGTGCGGAATATTGCTGCCATGCGCTGCAAAGTTCTTTTCCAAATAAGAATAAGGCAGCAGCATCGGTTTCCGCTGCTGCATTGCAGAGGTGGTAATGCGCTGCCTCACTTTCTTCTCCAAGCTCTTTCATTGAACCCAGCACATACACTTTCCGGTAAGAATCCGGAAGAGTAGCACAAAACGCTAAACCCGCCTGCATAGAATCAGGATTGGCGTTATAACAGTCCAGTAAATATGTAAGCGATGGAGCAGTAATCAGTTGGGATCTTCCAAATAATGGCTGAGCCTTTTCAAGTCCTGTTTTTATGACATTGAGGGGTATACCATAATATTCCGCTACAGCAATTGCAGCAAAGGCATTTTGTACATTGTGCTTTCCCAGCAGCGGAAAATCTATCTGAATATTTTTATAGATAATAGTTGTACCATGTAAGCTATGGGAGATTACGCTGTCTGCTGCTCCATAGGTAAAGATTCTGCCTCGCGGTGTTTTTTTAAGAAAATCAACATACTCATCGGTTTCAGGTACAAAACCGGCAGATACTTCAGTAAAATAAGAAAATATCTCCTTTTTTTCCGCTGCAATAGCATCTTTCGACCCCAGCATTCCAATATGGGCAGTGCCGATATTAGTAATAACCGCAATATCAGGCTGTAAAATTGCTGCAAGCTCAGCAATTTCTCCTTTTCTATTCATGCCCATCTCAAAAATACCTATCTCATGGTATTCGCGAATTTCGAAGACAGAAAGAGGAAGCCCTGTTTCAGAGTTGAGATTGCCCTTATTGATGATAGTAGTATACTTTTGTGAAAAAATACTGCCTAGTAATTCCTTAGTGGTTGTTTTTCCATTTGAGCCGGTTATACCGATTTTTACCAACTGAGGGAATCGCGCAATATAGCATTTTGCTGCCGCTTGTAATGCAGCTAAGGTATTTTCAACAATAATACACACTGCCTGATAGTCCTTGCAAAGCGACATAAGTGCATACATATCAGATTCATTTTGGATAAAAGCGGTATCAGCAAACACACATACAGCTCCCTGCTGCAACGCCTGTGCAATAAATCGGTGCCCATCACAGGTAAGACCCCGCAAAGGTACAAAAAGAGAATCTTCTACACAATTTCTGCTATCAGTTGCGACTGCCTGAAATCCGTTTTTTGCGGAATACCGGGCAAGAAACTGCCCATTTACTGCTGAACATACTTCATCAAAGGACATCAGCATGAGTATTAGCCTTTTTTCGGTAACGAAATCCGAATAATTTCAGAAGAATACGCTTTCCGCATCTCCAATTCTTCAATGGCAATTTTTTCTATCCTTTGCGGTTTTGACAGCACTGAAATACCGGAGATTTTCCGCTTGTTTTCGGAAATCAGCCGGTGTTGTTCTTCATTATATGCAGTAATTTCACGCTCAAGTGCATTATACGCCCATGCTTGGCGGACCGTTAGTAAGAGCATCGAAGGAATAAGAAAGGTAATAAGTACAGCGCATATATACTTCATAGTATAGAACTCCTCCTAGGATATTTTTTTAATGACTCGCAGCCGTGCACTTCGCGATGGCGCATTCCGCAGAATCTCTTCTAAGGAAGGTGCAACCGGTTTTTTTGTCAATAATTCTGCACGGGGAACACCCCCGCATTTACATATCGGCATTTCAGGCGGGCAGATACAGCGTTTTGCTAAATTTCTAAAAAAAAGCTTTACAATTCTATCTTCTAATGAATGAAAGGTAATGACCCCCATTTTTCCTCCTGATGCAAGCCTGTTAAATGCCAATTCGAGTAAATGCGGCAGCCGTTTCAGTTCTGAATTTACCGCTATCCGTAATGCTTGAAAAGTCTTTGTTGCAGGATGAATAGTACCATGCCGATATTTTACCGGTACTGCTTGAAAGATTGTCTCGCTTAATTGCAACGCGGTAGTAAAGGGACTATGCTGCCGCTGTGTAGTAATTGCACGGGCAATGCACCGCGAATAGCGTTCTTCGGCATAATGGTACAACATATCTGCAAGATCTTTTTCACTATATGAATTTACAATGTCTGCTGCGGTACACGATTCTTGAGGGTTTACCCGCATATCAAGCGGTTCATCCGCTCTAAATGAAAAACCTCGCCCCGATTCAACATAATGAAAAAGAGAAATACCAAGATCGAATAAAATACTATGAGGAGCGGCTTCTCCCTCTGGATAATTTTGAAAAAATACATCAGACCAGCCATTAAAAAAACGGATACGATTTCCAAAACAACGCAGCCGCTCTGATGCTTTTTTTTGAATAGCAGGGTCAGCATCAATACCAATTGCCGTGAGCGTAGGATATGTTTTTAAAAATGCTTCAGTATGCCCGCCTTCACCGAGTGTACCATCAATAAATAACGAATTCGGAGTATCCGGTGCGAGTAATTGTAAACATTCTTGCAATAAAACAGACGTATGCACAAATTCCATACTTTTTTAAACCGGATAATCAATCCGTTTTGCTACCCCCTTGCAAATTGTACTCCCTCTATAGATTTAATTTGCGATGTTGAGATGAAAAATGTACGACCTTGTACATTTTTCATCGACGAGGTGCTGTCCAAAAAGTTGGTTACATTCGGGACAGCATCGAGGAAATATCGACTCATCAGTCGCAAAAGACACCGCATATAAACTTAACGAAAGCTGGTGAGCAAAGCATCATGAGGATGCCACTGGCAAAAAGTTGATTACTTGTTGGACAGCCTTATCCCCTGAAACTGCAAGTCTCTCTGTAGAAAAGATATAATCTATTTAAATTCATAATCTACGCTCTTTTTCCGCATAGTATCCAATCCCGCAGAAAACTTATAAGCTGTAGGGCATCTCTAAAAATCTAATCGAGTTTTTATAGGTACCCTGTATACTATTCCCCTTATGTTCACCCATAGAGCTATTTTACTGGTTATACGGTAAATGTCAATGCTGGGAACCTCTAAAAACTTCCGTTTTTAGAGATGAGCTTTGCTCACCGGTTTTCCTTTGATAGAAATGCCCGTTCCCTATAAACTGCAAGAGGATTGCCATTACCAATACAAATAAAATTGATAAAAATTAAGGACTTACTTGTATTGTTATTTTCCTGTATACTAATCATGTGTATGTAACAGCTGAAAAGATAGTGTTTGGCGGGAAAGCACTTGCCCGTACAGAGGGGAAAACTATTTTTATCCCTTTCGCACTTCCCGGTGAGACACTAGATATTACCATCATAAAAAACAAGAGCGATTATGCTGAAGCGGTAATCAACAGGATTATTGAACCGTCTCCGTACCGTGTTGTTCCGCGTTGTCCCTATTTTATGCAGTGCGGCGGTTGTAATTTACAAATGGCGCATAGTGAGTATCAAAAAACTTTGCGCAAGGCTATGGTTGAAGAATTACTTACCCGTGCGGCAGTAACGGCTGAACAAGAACCTACGGTTCACTTCGGCTCTGCATGGGAATACCGTAACCGGTTTCAATTTCATGTAGATCATGCCGGTAAAATAGGTATGCACCGAACAGGCAGTAATGCTATTATTGCAGTAAACGATTGCCCTATAGCGCACCCGCTTATCAGAGCATTGCTCAGTGATTCTGAGGCGAAGCGTTCTCTGATAAAAAAAGGTGTTCCTAAACGCTTCCATGTCTTTGCACAAGATACATTGTATACGCCGCATAATCCTGATGCGTCGGTACATATTGGTTCTTCGGTTCTGCAATTCAGCACCTTAGGATTTTTTCAATCTAACATTGAAATGCTGGAAAAACTGATACCGGCGGTCTGTTCATTGGAAAAATCTCATCGAATCTTAGATTTTTACGCAGGCTGCGGTACATTTTCTGCTTTCCTAACCGGTATCGCTGATGAACTCCATCTGGTTGAGCATAATAGAAGTGCCCTTATGCAAGCGGAACATAATTTAAAACGCATACAAGCAGAAAACTATACTGATTGTACCTATTTTTTTCATGCGGTATCTGATGAACACTGGCATACACTGCCTGCATCACGCCTTTCATACGATGCAGTTATCGTTGATCCTCCGCGGCAGGGTATGCATCCCAATCTTTTTCCGTACCTTGCCAATGCTGATATTCCGTGTATTCACTATGTGTCTTGCAATCCGGCAACCTTTGTCCGCGATGCAAAAAAATTGCTTGCTTGCGGCTACCGTTTTATACAATGGAAATTATTTGATTTTTATCCCCAAACGCACCATGGGGAACTTTTAGGGATATTCAAAAAATGAAAAAATATATGATTACACTCTTACTGTTTTCAATCTTATGGTATGGATTTGCCTTGCCTGATCAGCCGGAATGGACAGCGGTCGCCGCAGGCGAATTGCTTTGTGATCCGATAGCGCATGAACGCTATGTATACACACTCACCTCAGATCATGCCTTAAACTGTATAAATAGCGCAGGATCATTTATATGGCGCAGACCTATAAAGCGAAGCTATAAGCCGTTTTTAACTGCCGGTGCTTCGGGGGTACTTATTGTAGCAGATGAATCAGGTACAATACAGGCGGTATCCAGTCAGGGGCTAGAGCTATGGTCATTCCGCCTACCGGAAGCCCCTGTCTATGCACCGGTATTTTCAAAAGACGGCAGACTGCTCATTCTTACGAAGAAAGCACTCGTTTGCTTTTCTATGAAAGGAACATTAAAATGGAGAGTGCTGTTACCGTCTCCGCCGGTACGTCCTCTCAGTGAAACAGGAAATGCAGCAGTAATGCTTTTGCTGCAAAATAAAGAATCATGGATGGTTTCTCTTACAGGCATTATTCTTGACCGGCAGCGGATAAAAAAACAATTTACCATATTACATAGTGCAGGGATGGGGTACATTGCCGCAGCCACTGACGGCACTTTGGCATATTATTCGAATCCCCCTGAGCAAACTGTGCAGTGGGAGCTGCAAGGTACACTTTCACCGGTCTTTATCGAAGATACGGATACAACAATTTTATGCGGCTATGCAGGAGGAAAGATAGCCTTATTAAATTTATCAGACGGAGCGACGATATGGAATGCTACATTTAATGCCCCGTTACAGCTGCCGGTTATATGCGAAAAAAAAGGTTTAGAGTATCATATTGCATGCCGCGGTTTTGCAGCAATAATTACCCATGACGGTAAAATACGATGGGAAACAACCGTACCGGCAAAATTGTTTCTCCCGCTCATAACTGAAGAAGGGTCTGTTATCTCAATTGATGAATGGGTACTAACCTCATACCGTATGGAAACAAAAATACATACCAACCGCCCGCAACAGACCTCGTTTACTGCTGCCTCCCGTATCATTGAAACTGAAAGAAAGAAAAGCAGCCTGCCGTTTTTTCTCCCCTATGACGAATCAGGTGGCAGTGCAGATGTACTACTCAGAAAAATTGAAGACAGCATTCTTACCGGCACTATAGGAGGAAAAGAAGCTGTCTATGCACTATACTTAGAAACTATTTTGTTAAACGATCAGCGTTCTGCATATATTGCCTATGATTTTACTATTCACCAGCGTGCATTGGCGGCAGTTCTGCTTGGTAAACTGGAATCGTTAGAATACCGCACTATTCTCCTGTATGAAGCACAAAAAACACGTGAAGCGGAACTTGCCGCTGCATTGATTACCGGTCTTGGACTCATCGCTGCCGATCCTGACGGGCAATCAATATATGCTATTAAGCTTTTACTAAAACAGTGCGGAGCAGGTGAAATAGCACCGGTATACGCGGCTTGTGATGCACTGCTTGAAATTTCAAAGTATGGAACAGTACAAAGTACTGAAGATGCTTTAAAGATGCTTTTTTTCATCAGCTCAGGAGCCTTTCCCGAAAATGTTAAAGCCTATGCAAGACAAAAAATAAAAACTATTGTAAAATAAAAAATACCGTAATAGACCTATCCGATAGCTCCGCTAGCGAACAGGTCTATTGATAAGTAACAATATCTGCCGATATTTGTAATGGTATTTTGTATCAGCGGCAGTAGTTTAGCTGTTGTCTTGCAATCTTTTATGCAAAAAGGCAAAGATGAAGTGCTGTTATCTCGGATAAGGCTGACACAGAATTAGGAGACTCATAGATACACCTGAAACAGGAGATTTCAGCAGCATCTAAGTATAAAAGGGAGTAGCGAATATGCGGAAAATAGTATGGTATCTTTGTATTTTTTCTCTTTTGGGAACAGCATTTGCAATTGAAGTTGATCAAAAAGAATTACGGGAAACAGAAAACCGCTCTATTGAATTTATTAACTATACAGGTACGCATAGTGAAATAGATTCTTTACAAGCAATAGCAAACATAGGAAAAGACCTTGCCAGCGCGGTAAAATTAGGACGTGCAGGCACTATGAACCGGTACGCGGTTATTCATGCAGTGGATTCTACCGATACGGCAGGTCTTGATGCCGACATTTTTATCATCGGGCAACATGCGCGCGTTGATCATATTAACAACCTACGGGTAATTATTGCCGGCTATTTAAGCAGCGCATACGGATATTCTGAAAAAGATGCAAAAACCATTGCCCATTTTGTAACGGTTTATAATGCAGTATACCGAAATAATCAGCAAGTGTCTGAAGTACGCTACAAAAAAGTGGTTACAAAACACCTAACAAATGGCAAGATTGGTCTGGCATTGAATTATGCTGAATGGCCGGGAAATACACAAATTCTTATTCCGCTATCAGATATCCGATATAAAGGGACAATAAGTTCCATTGATACATCCTCAATTTCCGATAAAAATGTTATCAATAAGATGCGGGAAGATGATGACATGGATATTGCAGCACGAAAAGACATGATTGCACTTAAAGAACGGGAAAGCGATGCAGCCCGAGAACGTGCCGAGCAAGCGGAAAAAGAAGCCGCTGCGGCACAGGCTGAAGCAGCGCGTAAGCAAAAGGAAGCTGATGAAGCGGCGAAACAAGCCGCTCAATCCAATAATGCCGCTCAAAAATCAAAAACAGAAGCAGCAAAGGCTCAAAAAGAAGTTGCAGAGGCAAAGGAGCAAATTGAAAAATCACAAGATGGGAAAAATGCAGCTGAAAAGCAACAAGCTTTCGAAGACAAGCAAAAACAAGCAGTAGAAAAACGCGAAAAAGCGGAAGATGCTGAAAAAACTGCGGCAGAAAAAGAAAAAGAAGCTGCTCAAAAACAAAAAGAGGCTGATGAAGCCGCAAAACAGGCAGCAGAAAAAGCACAGCAAGCAGAAGAAGAAAAGCAATTTGCAGATGCAAAAGAAAAAGAAATACAAAGCGACCGGAAAGAGGTCGCAGCAGATACCCGCAAAATGATCGAGAATGAACAGGCTGAAAAAAAAGCGGAAGAGGATGCACTGTATGCCTCCTCATTTCCCGGAGCCGTACTAAAAGTAATTGACGAAAAAGAGATGCTTTCTGAAGTAGTGGTACTTGATCTGAAAACAGAAAAGGCATTAAAAACTTCCTCTTTGAATACTATACGAGGGCGCGTTTTAATTGAAGATAACGATATGCTCATTGCTGTTGCCGGTTCTAATTCCGGTAATGATAGTATAACGTTAGTTGCATTAAATGCCCGGACACTGGAAATGGTAAAACAAGCAGAAGTACAGGTTGCAGAACAAAGTATGTTGGTACAGGGCGAGGAAGGATATTATGCGGTTATTCGTCAAAACGATACATACTACCTTGGCCGCTTTAACGCTGAATTAGTGTTACAGGCAAAATCTTCTATTGAGATTATTCCGTATACAGCTATTAGACTTACTGAGCAAGGTGTGCTTGTACAAAATACGTCAAATACCATTAAACTACTGAATGCAGAGGACTTATCTGAACAAGTAAAGTAAGCCGACACAAGCTGCAAGGGTATGAAGCGGTAAAAATGCACTGCATTCAGGGCATCTGCAAAAAACTCAGGTATATAGCTTTGAAAAGATGCTTCATCAGCTGCGCTGATGAAGCATTTAAATCTAAGGAAACAGGAGAGCAAAGCTCACCTTCAAAAACGGAAGTTTTTGGACAGCCCCGTTCTCGGTATACCCTGCATTCTGTGTGCATAGCCTGTACAAACACACAGAACAGCTATTTACTCAGTACGTTTTCCTGCTTGAACAAGCGTAACAGCTGAAGTTGTAATAATATCGTCGATTGAACAGCCGCGGGATAAATCAGATAATGGTTTGGCAAATCCTTGTAAGAACGGACCATAAGCTTCTGCACGTGCAAGCCGCTGTACAAGTTTATACCCGATATTACCTGCACCGAGATCAGGAAAGATCAATGTATTGACCTTTCCCCGTACAGGACTGCTGGGGGCTTTCGTATCGGTTACACTCGGAATAAGTGCTGCATCCAGCTGCATTTCTCCATCAAAACAAAACGGTACATTCCGTTCTTTTAAAATATCAACAGCCTTTCTAACCCGTAAAATATTTTCATCTTTACTGCCGCCTGAACCTTTTGTAGAATATGATAAAAGAGCGACGACCGGTTCGGCAGCCGCAAATACGGCACAACTTTCCGCTGCTGAACAGGCAATGTCTGCGAGCTGCTCTGATGTAGGGGTAGGAATAACAGCAGAATCTGAAAATATCAATACCCCGTCAGCCCCCCATTCGGGGTTTTTTGTATCCATAACAAAACACGATGAAGCAGTTTTCATCCCCGGTTTTGTACCAATCACGGTCAACCCTGCGCGCAGTACATTTGCTGTTGTATTCTCTGCTCCGGCAACCATAGCGTCTGCCTTATCTTTCACAAGCATCATAGCTGCAAAGCGGAGCGGATCTTTCATATCAGTACGCGCTTGCTCAGGTGTCATGCCTTTTGCTTTCCGCTTTTCGTAAAAAGCATCGGAAAAATCAGCAAACCATTCCGATTCTTCAGGATTGATAATTGAGAAGCCGGTTAGCGGTATACTCAATTGCGCTGCCCTACTATGGATTTTTTGTACATCTCCAATCAAAAAGAGTTCTGACACAAGTTCCCCGTCAACAAGCGCACGGGCTGCATGTAAGGTTCTCTCTTCAGTTGCTTCAGGGAGAACCAAGCGGTTTTTATACTCCCGTGCTTTCTGCTTCATTTTTTCGACAAAGCTCATATTACTACCTCCAGTAAATGAGACCTGCTCGATACATTTATTGTCGAACAAGTCTATTGTATACCATTATTTAAAAGCCAGATTCTATCGGTTACAGATAACAAGAGCTGCAATAGTCCCCGGAACCCAACCTGCACAGGTTAAAAGTATCACAATTAATAGCGATCCGCAGCCTTTATCCAGCACAGCCAGCGGCGGGAAAATAATGCACAGCAATACCCGTAATAAACTCATACCAACCCTCTCATTTGTATCTGCTGCCGTAGGCGATCATAGACCGCCATACAGCATTTCAAAGAAACCAGTTCCGAAAGGCAAGTGTCTAAACAGGTTTCATGAGTATTTTTATTATAGGGAATGGAGGAAGTAACTACCGATTGTATGCCATCGGCATTGACATCCCCGAAAAGTTTAAAATTAAGTCTTTATACAGTAATGACTTAAATTAAAATTCGTTATTAGCATGGCTAATGATCCATCTGAAAAAAAACTCTACCTGAGTTTTTTTCAGATACCCTATAATAGCTCGCTTAGTGAAGCGGTAAAAAAGCCCGTTCTGCCTACCTCATAAAAAGCAGTTTCCTCCCATGCGGCAAGAATTTCAGTCTCAGTGATAAAAAAATGAGAATACATAAAATTATACGGAAGCGGGGGCAAGTACACTTCCCGTATACCGTATTCACTAATATTGAGATAGAGCTTACCATTAGGCAGTAGGATAGCGGCACAGTGGGTTCCGTTATCCCGTGTATAGGCTAATGCCTTTGCTTCCATTATTTTTTCTTCTTGTGTACCGGAAGAAAAAGGCTGTTTCAAAAATACCTGCGCATGTTCCGTTTCTTGTGTAAAGATACGGATATATAAGGGGGCAGTATGATCAATTGTGTCAGCCAGTTCTTTCAATATTCTCGGCATTTTCTCATAGGGCTGAGGTTCACATGCGTCCCTAAATTCTTCAGAAGAAATAACTTCAGCGTATTTATACGCGTCATTTTGAAAAAGATGTGAAAAATCTTTACAGCGCAAGTAGGTAAATGCTACATCAGTTTTGGTATCATTTTTAAAACTGAGATACCATTGATCCTGTGCATACTCTAATGCGGTACATTGGGCGGTAGAAGCAAGCTGTAAATAGCTGTTTTTTGCTACAGGTGTATGCAATTCGGATATTCCATCATTTTGCAATAAAAAATATTCGTTTGTTTGGCGGTTGTCTTCAGTAAAGAGTGAATGCTGATATACCCGCACAAAGTTTTTTCCGGAAATTCGATACAAACCGCCCGCAGAAGTACGCGAGAAAAGATCATGCTGCAGCGGAAGCTGTATATTTTCTTGTATACGTCCCCGTGCAAAAAGACCGCATTTATTGATTAAAAAAATAGGATGAGTGCCGCTTATACTGAAATCAGCAGTACGGACAGCCTCTGTCCATGGAACAAAGGGGACGGAGGGTATCTCACTCAAAGCTGCTGCCGATTTTAAACGGAATGAGTCAGTACCATCAGGTTGAAAATACAGCCAGTGATGTACCTTTGCTGTACTAGTTTCCGATATTTGAACCTCATCTATCTTTTTTTGCGTACATGAAAAAACCAACGCTGCTGTTATCATAACAGCAGCTGCGAAAATTCTGTGCTTACACAAAAGCGACAGCCTCAATTTCAACCAAGGCATCTTTCGGCAAACGGGCAACCTGTACGGCTGAACGGCTTGGATGATTTTCAGTGCCGAAAATTTCACTGTAAACGTTATTCATTTCCCCAAAATTATTCATATCGCTTAAAAAAACAGTCGTTTTCAGCACTTGTGCTAGAGAGCTGCCGCCTGCTTCAAGCACTGCTTTTAAATTCAGCAATGATTGCCGTGTTTGCTCGCCAATGCCCCCCGGAACAAATGCACCGGTTACAGGATCGATTGGCAGCTGTCCTGAAGTAAACACCAATCCATTTGCAGCTGTCCCCTGTGAATACGGCCCTATTGCCGCAGGAGCTTTTTCTGTTTTAATAATTTGTTTCATGTTTCTCTTCCTTTAAAATAATAATATGAGACATACGGCTGTCCCAAAAGCTAGCTCCTTTCGGGACACCAATATCAGCAAAGCTGATAACGAGTTTAAAATTAAGCTTTATACGGTGAAGAGATGAAAAATGCACAAGGAAGTACATTTTTCATCTCAACAGCGCATCTCAATTTAAGACCGGTGAGTTCAAAATCGCTCATAGCGTACAATTTTGAACATCACACCGTAAGACAACTTGTTCCGAAACAGTAGTTTTCGGGCAGGTGTATTATTCCGCTGTAAAATTAGCGGACAAATTTTGCAAAGGTTGCAGCACCTGCATACCGTGCTTGGCAGCCTAACTCTTCTTCAATGCGGATAAGTTGATTGTATTTTGCAATACGATCGCTGCGGCTCATAGAACCGGTCTTAATCTGCCCTGCTTCCAATGCAACTGCAAGATCTGCAATAAAGGCATCTTCAGTTTCACCTGAGCGATGAGAAATAACAGCGGAATATCCAGCATATTGCGCCATACGGACTGCATCAATCGTTTCAGTAACTGTTCCGATCTGGTTTAATTTGATAAGGATTGAGTTACATGACCCTTCTTTAATGCCGCGGCGGAGCCGTTCGGTATTTGTAACAAAGAAATCATCACCAACAATCTGAATTTTGTCGCCGAGTTCTTTTGTCAGGCGGGCATAGCCTTCCCAGTCATTCTGATCAAGCGGATCTTCAATCGAAATGATTGGATAAGAATCTATCCATTTTTTGTAGATTTCGATCATTTCATCAGCAGTGAATAATTTATCAGGATTGGATTTCCAGAATTTATATCCCTTGCGTCCGCCTTCATCAAACAATTCTGAAGAAGCACAGTCTAATGCAATGAATATATCGGCTCCGGGCTTATAGCCTGCTTTTTCAATCGCTTTCATAATGTACTCAAGGGCTTGCTCATTACCGATATCCGGTGCAAAACCGCCTTCATCCCCAACGGAGGTTGCATGACCGTCTGCTTTCAAAATACCTTTCAAAGAATGGAAAACCTCAGCTGTCATCCGGACTGCTTCATGGATACTAGCAGCACCAACGGGCATAACCATATATTCCTGAAAGTCAATTTTATTATCGGAATGCTTACCGCCGTTAATGATATTTGCCATTGGTACCGGCATTTGCAGTGCATGAGCACCTCCAAGATAGCGGTATAGCGGCAGTTCTACATAGTCGGCAGCAGCGCGGGCAACAGCCATAGAAACACCGAGCATGGCGTTAGCTCCGAGTTTTGATTTATTTGCAGTTCCGTCTAAGTTCAGCATAGCCTGATCAATTTCAGCCTGTTCAAGCGCATCCATTCCTTCTAATTCTTCTGCAATAACAGTATTGATATTATCTACTGCTTTAAGTACGCCTTTGCCGCCAAAGCGTTCTTTGTCACCATCGCGCATTTCCAAGGCTTCAAATTCACCGGTAGAAGCACCGGAGGGAACACATGCACGACCAAAACTTCCATCGCTCAATGCAACATCAACTTCAACCGTCGGATTTCCGCGTGAGTCTAATATCTCACGACCTTCGATATACACAATATCACTCATAAGAACCTCCTCACTACCACAGTACGCATTCTGCTAGATTCAGAAGCTGTGTAGTATGAACTTTATATTACCATTATTTTCTGATAAAATCAAATGGTATGAACTTTATTTTATCATCGGAAATTATAAAAGAGATTATTTTTGCTATGGAAAACCAAGCGCAGATCAGTTTGTTTGATACTGAATGCTGCACTTGTGTACCGGTACCAGAAGATTTTGAGTATCCCGCTGATTTTTCTGCTGTACATCGTTTTTATCCTATTCCTGAGTGGAACCCCGCACAAGGGTTTAGACTGATGGAATTATTTACTGCAAAAGTGCATAATCCCCTTGTCCGTGAAGCATTACAAGGAGCATTGATGGAACGAAGAGGCGTATTCCGGCGGTTTAAAGAGCTTTTAAAAACAAGACCGGAGATTGAAGTGTATTGGTTTCAATTTAAAGAAGCCTATATGCAGGGAGTTGTATATGATTGGTATAATGAATTAAGACAGTGCTGGGGGCTTGAGCGTATTTCTTTTGATGAGGAAGAAATGATCCCCATTGTCCGGCAGGATTTTTCTTTTGAAGTTATTTTGGGCTATGAAAATATGTTGCAGATGCTGAAACAGTTTGAAGAAAGATCCCGCAATGGATTATCAGTATCAGCAGTACAAAAGACAGATTCTTTTATAGAAACACTTTCTACGCAATTACAGAATTGTTTTTTATCTCATTGCCAGCTGGATGAAGCTGTTTGTATCATCGCTTCTGCCGATAGTACCGCTGACGAAAAAAACAATGCTTGCGGTTTGTGTATACTGCTGCTAAACGGCGGTGATGCAGCAGTTATACCGGCATTGAAAGTAATGCCTGAATACCGAGGTATGGGAATAGGGAAAGAACTGCTGCATCAAGCACTCCGCTACGCTCGTAAAGCGCGCAATACAGCCATTATATTTGCAGAGCTTTCTATCCCTGATTACTTTCATGCTTTCTTGGAACGCACAGGCTTTATACGCACAGGGTTATTATATAGGGTATCTCTAAAAAACTCAGGTATGGATTTTTAGAAGATTCCCATCAGCACAGCTGATAGGCTTTCAGTTTTTACATAGCTCCGCTCCGAAAAACTAGTAAACCTGCGGCATATCAGTATGAATCAGCATATACTGGTCTGCCGCATATAGAAATATACACTGCGCGTACTTCTTTGCAATTGGTAAAAATATTCTTTTTAATTAATTGATAGACTGTTTTAAAATCAAGATTTTTCTTTGCATAGGATCCCGATGAAGTTTCCGGCTGAAATAAAATTTCTTCGGGAAGATCAATATAGAGCGTGCCATTCCGCAAAAAACAACTATACGGTACTATACTCGGATCAGCAAGTTTTAAAAAACGGCGGTCAACCGGTCCAAGCAATAGTTCTGTTAGGACTGTCTCACCCAATGTTTTTTGTGGATCACGCGGAACATAGCGTACTTCGGTACCGATTGTACCGGCATCATCTTCAAAATATAAAAGGAGCCGATCACTTTGTGATCCTACATACGTAGCGGTAAGCGCAATGGCAATTCCCGCAAGGAGTATCCAACAAATGACACATGTTTTTGTGATATAATGCATGGCACCTCTCTTACTAAACCTGTTCTAAAACATTCGTTTCTGAAAAGGCCTCTTATAACGGCTCGAATTTTTCAAACCGTGCAATAAAAGCCTGAATCCCATTATATATGCCGGCAGCACATCTATGCAAGTATTCAGGTGTATTTAAACGTTTTGCTTCTTCAGGATTAGTAACAAAGCCCAACTCAACTAATACACTCGGCATTTTTGCATTTTTTACTACAAACCATTCTTTTTCTTTTACGCCACGGTTTTTACTCTCTTTACCGATCTGAGTATCAAGCCCTTCCAAAATACTATTTGCTATCAAAATGCTTTCTGTTGTAAATTCTTCTTCAAGCATTGAATTTAAAATAGGTAATACTTCTTGCGAAGCAGTATCTTTATCAATTAAATCTCTACGGTATCCGGGCGGTAAATACCACACTTCAAAACCGAAAGGACGTTTATTAAAACCGGCAGAGTTTGCATGAATAGAAATATACAAAACTGCTTCATTTTTTTTAAGCGGTATGGTATTTGCAAATTCAACCCGCTCTTTCAGTGAAAGATAGCTATCGTCAGAGCGGGTAAGCAGTATTTTTTTATCAGGATACTGCTTTTTCAGACTATGGTATACTGCTAATGAAACTGTTAATGCAATATCTTTTTCATAAATCGTAATTTTTTTTCCATCTTCTTCATACGAGCCGACTGTACCGGGGTCTTTACCCCCATGACCGGGATCAAGCAACACCGCACCGACACGGAATAGTGCCGCAGTACTGCTTGCAAAAAAGACTTGCAGCTGTGTAAAAAGTTCAGCCGGCAGAACTGGCACAGAATCTTTTATCAGCGGTGCCGCTAAAAGCTGCGCTTCCTGCTTATTAAATAAAACAAGAGGCTCCCCTACCCTGCAAGAAGCAGTTTTATTATCTGCAGCAAATATAATTTCTTGTGTGAGAGGATTCCACGTCATATCTGCATGGAGTTTTTCCCCCGCCGCTGTTACTGTAATGTAGGATTCAGCAGCGCATAAAACAGCCATGCTTATACACATACAGTATACGACCGCACACAATTTATGCATGGGTACAATCATAGCAGTACAGCAAACCTTGAATCCCTCCGCGTATCAGGGCAGCCCAATACCGGCTTTTTTCAACCCCGTCAAAAAAATGTTCAGATGCGCTGTCTCCTGCGGTTCTTGTCAGCAATGCCGTAAGATGCGGCTCTTGTGCAAGGCTTTGCTGTAACAGCATCCGCAAACTTCTTCCCTGTAAGTCAGAAGCTGAATCGAGATTTTCCGCAATAAATGCAGGGAGAAAAAACATATCTTCTTGTATATACGGACTTTTTTCAAAAGCATCTGTAAAAGTTTGATACGGGAAACTGGAAAATTGAACAAAATTAGGCGGAAATTCCTGCTGCTTTGCTGCCAGCGGATTCAATGCGCTGAGAAATGCCTCCGTTGCAGCATTACACGGCATAAGACGTACAACAATATGCCGGCAGGCGGTTTCTGCACAAGCAGCCGCTTCCTCATACGTGCCGGCTACAGCGATAACATTGCCGCATTTTTCTACATTGTTTTGCGGAAACACCGCCGTATCGCCTACTCCGGTGCGGGGAAACACATCTAACACACCAGCTGATTTCTGCGCCTGCTCAATACCTAAAAGAGCTGCAACCTTTCCGGGGATAGAAATCCATGCCCGTTCAGCAGAAAAGCGGGGAGAAATATGTTCGAGCGGTACGGCAAATGCTGTTTTATCTGCATACTGTAACACAGGACGCTTCCCCAGTGCAAGCTGAATTGCCGCCCGCGTTATATTCAACCCTGAACTATATGGAACAGTCCAGCCGGACATATACCCGCCTGAAAGACGGGCTGCAATTTCACCGACAAAGGCTTTTCCGTTTTTTACCAGAATATCGCCTTTAACAGCTCCTTCATGCAGCCCAAGTGAGCGTACTCCCTGCTCAAACACAGCCATAATTTCAGAGGCAAGCGAATCAGAACAACAGGAAGGAATGGTATGCCCCATTTCGATAAAGTACGGAGGAAAAAAAATATGCCTATCAGCAAGGGCAGTTATATATAACTGCCCGTCAAAAATCAAACCTTCGATCGAAAATTCCTGTCCGCTGATGCACTCTTCGGCGATAATTCGCCCCGAACGTGAATAATCAAGGGCAATAGAACCTGCAGTACATAGTTCCGATTCCGTATACACAGTACAGCAGCCGCGCGCTCCCATATTATCAACAGGCTTTACAACGAGTGGAAACGGCAAGTGCTGCACTTTAGCCGAAAGGGATTGTGCATCAGCTACATCATCACGGGTAAGTTCGGCGAATGCCGGAGAAACAACCCCCGCGTATGCAAAACAGCGACGCATCCGCACCTTATCCGTTGCATTCAGTGCTGCTTCCAGTGAATGTCCATGGAGACCGCAGGCTTCTGCAATCGCAGCGACTGAAGCAGAAAAATCGGTTGCCGCAGTAAATACACCATCCAAACCGCCGTCATTTTGCAATTTCTTTGCATAGTGTACCAATGCCGGTACATCTTTTAAATCAATAGGTTCAAAAGTATCCGCTTCAGCAGCACATACCGCCTGCGGATTACCGTCAACAGCGGCAACCTCACACCCCAGCGCATGCGCTTCCCGTATTGCAACACCCTGCATAAAACCGGCTCCAAGCAGTAAAAGCCGCTGTTTCTTTGAATTAGTCGTCGTCATAAACGGAACCTCGTTTTATTGCATAAATTTCCATACTATCACCTAGTTTAAATATCCTACTTACCAGCAGTAATACTTTCCATAATAAACCATTCCGTTTTAATTTTGCCGCATACGGAAACCGCTCAGGATGATGTCCAATTGAAACAACTTTTTTTACTAAAAACCCATACCGTGTCAGCTGCTCTGCTACCGTCCGCCTATCCCATATCGTATAATGATCAGTAGGACTTGCAGCAAAAAAATGCTTACGGTTCCAGCGTCCCGATACTCCCGATAAGGACGGAGTAGAAAACGCAAAAATCCCTCCCGGCACAAGTAATTTATTCACTTTTCTCAATACACTGTCAAGGTCTTGAAAGTGCTCAATAACAAACCACATGGTAACTGCCGCAAAACTTTTTTGCCGCAAAGAAATACTTACTGTTTGGGATTTTTGTTCAGTAAACGTATTTTTCAGCATAAAAGGAAAGGAATCCGGCAAAATCGGGAAAGGAGCTTGACAGGCGGGTATTTCCAACGTATTGCATACATAAGCAACTGCCTGCGGCGAAATATCAGTACCCGCCGGATTCCAGCCGCTTTCCTTTGCTGCTGCGAGGAACGGTCCGTATGCGCAGCCAATGTCTAAAATACGCTTTGTGCCATTATTTACCCCGTCAAGTAACAGTTTTTTTTCAGCAGTATGAAAAACCTGCGCATACAGCTGCTGAATATACTGCATCCGGCGCAGCCCCTGCTGCTTAATAGAGTCAAAATCTTCAAGATAAGTTTTTCCGTATTGCGCTTGGTACTCATCAAAAAAATACTGTTCGCTATACGATTTTTCTTCTGCAGCAATAAAAGACGGATAATACATACCGCATGAATCACACACACACACGGTTTTATTTTCTGCCCTTCCGCATGGGTAAACCGGAGTCTTAGCACCGCAGAGCGGACAATGCTGCTGTACAACAGCATTGGATAGTTTTAAAATAAATGCAGCCGGATTTTCCTGTTGAGAATGTACAGTAATTATAGGAGGCATTGCAATACCAGCCTCTATTATGTGTTGAAAATCAGCGGTCGAAAGAACACCAGTAGGTAAAACGGAAAAACCTGCGGCACGACCGAGCCGGTAATGGTAGTCAGTAGGAGAAATCAAAATAACGGCACAGCCTGCTGCAAGAGCTTCAAATGCAGTAAATCCATAATGCGTTACCACAATATCCCATTCCCAAAGCCGCTCCCGAAGATTCTCAATATTTTTATACATCTGTACATGCACTTGAAATGGTAAGCGACCTGAAAGATTTGGGTCGATCACAGTAAGATCTGCGGTAAGCGGCATAAGTGCTTGTTTTAGCGGCTCCGCCATACGCGCTGCATCTTCTCCTCCGCATACAGCAAGGATTTTCATTTCTCTTGAAAGGGACTTTTCTTGTAAGAAAAAAAAACGTCCGTCACGGATAAAGCGGTTTATGCTTTCATTTGTTTTGCGGTTTCGCGGCAGCGGAATAAATGCACTATTTATCATATTTGCAGCAGCGGGAGGCTCCTGCCCTGCCGTATTTTTTGAGGTATCGGTATGCGATTCCTGCGTAAGATTAGGCAGAATATCCAGCACATAATCAGCGTACCCCCTGCCCTCTCCGCCTTCATCAATAGCAACAACGGGAGCGATATGTTTAAGCCTGTGCATTTCATCTTTTCCCGTTTTAAAATTATCCAGTATAATCAGACAGGTTTTATCCGGTATTTCATGTACAATGTGTGCAATACCATACTCAGCAGGCACTGCGTTCACAAAATGAGGATGCTCCCCCTCGGGGATATACAGTGCGCAACGCATCGTTTCTGAAAGGCTTTTCATAAGACCGCACACACGCCGTATATGCCCGCTTCCCTGCCCTGCTTTCACGGAGGGGATAAAGACAGTCAGGTGCTCTATATACCGGCATGCACGGATAATATCAGTGGGAATATAAGGGTACGGCGCATTATTCTTATGCAGATAGCGTATAATCATCTCGGCGCGGGTAAAATCTTCGATTGTATCAACTGTTGTGCGTAATGAAGGATAGTACCATTGTACCGAAGCAGGCTCGCGAATAGCGGTAAAATGTTCAGGGTGACGGTATAAGGCAGGACCGACATGTTCATGGTCGTAGGCATCTGAGGTAAGCATTTCTGCTGACAGCAGACTACGGGCTTTAAGAACTTCCACCCCGCTGCCGTGCGGTAAGCCGGTAAAGGTAAAATAGTCCGGCTCCCCTACTTCGATAAAGCGGAGAACAGAAGCAGCAGCAGCTTCCCCAAATAAAAATGGATTATCGCCGGTAGCGCGGACAACAATATTAATAGGACGTAAAGAATTTTCAAACTTTTTGATAGCAGCGCAAAATCTACCGAGTACATCAGTTTCATATCCGGCAGCAATCATATATCCGTGTGTTTCAGCCAGCGGGGCAAGTGCCTGTACTGAAGCATAATCACAGGCAAGAATGTAACGTTCTGCCGGAACATGCTTCATCATTTCGAGTGTATATGCTAATAAAGGCTTACCGCCAAGCATTTTTAACACTTTTTGCGGCAAACGTGAAGACCCAAGACGGGCTTGAATGATAACAGCAACACCTGAATATCCATCTCTCATATAAAAGGCTCCCAATGGGCGGTTAATTGCCTCGCTGTTGTTTTAAAGCGCAATTTATTCGCTTCCGTCCAACGGCGCGCAGCAGCAAAATGTTTCCATGCAGCAAACGGATTGAGACCCGAATTGCGCATATACGGGAAAAAAAGGCGGTAGGGAATATACGCACCTTCATCATCCATTTCCTGTGCAAGATTTTTCAGATAGAACCGGCGGTATGATGCATCTACTGACACATCTTCTGCAGCAGATTCCGTTTCATACTGAACACGGAATGACGTAAAAATCCGTACAGTTTCTCCCCACAAGTGAGCGCGAACCCCATAGTCAAGATTTTGCCAGTAGGGATTATAAATGGAATAATCGAAGCCGCCGATTTGTATGCATTTATTTTTATTATACACCCCCATAAAATCATACGGGTAAATTGTTGCTGTTTTATCTTTAATGCAGGCAAGCTGTTCAGTTGAAAAACTATTACCCTGCAAACTCGGTACAATTTGATTGAGCAGGGCTTCTCCCCGTATATTCGATAGAACCGGTGCGACACAAAGAATATCTGCTTCCTTAATTTTTTCCAACAGTCCCGGTGTAAAACTTCCTTTTGGAATATGCACATCGCTCCACAATACGAGAACATAGGGCGCAGCTGTTTCAGCAATACCCATATTAATCATTTCTCCAATGGTAAGCGGTTCACGGGGAAATAAGAATTTAATAAACGGATACTTATTTGTAAGCGATTCGATACCAGCAATCTGATTGTTCAATTCAATAGATATTATAGAAGAAAAACCGGCAGCAACAAGTTCTTCAAAAAATAGTGTCCGGTAGTATTTTCTCCCGCGGTTAAGAACAATCACGCATATATATTCTTCAGAATTTTGTCCGGTAAGGCGAGTACCGCCAATAATAGTATGAGAAATTTTCCGTTCGTTAAAAGTTATAGGTATAGTATTCATCACACTGTGTACACATTCCTTTATATATACCGTTTATCTGTTCAGCATAATAGGCATTGCCCTGTTCCCAAATTTCTGCAAGTGAATTACAAAAAACATTTCCCAACACAACCGATGTTCCAACAGCATCTTTACACAGCGGTACAGTTCCATCATACATAATAGACATATCCCGTTTAAGATGCCAACATGGATGACGATCCAAAGGTGAAATATCTGCAACACGGCGATCCGGCAATACTCCGCAAAGATGATTGTATTTTTGAATAAGCGGCTTTGCCTGCCGTTCTTCCCAAAAACGGAAAAATGGTTCAAGCTCCTGCTCATTTTCATTCATACGGATCATTTGCGTCCAGACTGCATGAGGGAACAGTGTACTGAGCTGTTCAGCAGTAGTTACCGCTTTTTTGAGCAATACTGATGCTTCCTCACTATCTTCGATACCGTGTACCGCTGCATACATATTCGAGCTAACGCTATCAATGCAGACAATCCAATATATCGGCGAATGACCATTTGTACGTGCAGGAGCCGTTGCAGCAATGTGCGCAAGTTTTTCATAAACAGCACAATCGGCTGTTGTTCCGCCAGTTTCAATCAAAAGAGAAATTCCTGAATGAGATAATGCAGCGCGTACAATATCTATGATGTGCGGATGCAAAAGAGGTTCACCATACAGCGACAAGGATACTACCGCATCTTCTGAAAAATCAGCGATTGACTGAAAAAGTGCCGCCGCTTTTTCAGCCGGCATACAGCAATCAGGGGTAAACGGCGGTACAAATACCGGCGGATGATACAATGAACGCAGCGGCTGATATGCAGTAATTTCTACGCCGTAATAGGCAGGTAAAAGGCGCAATGCCTGTTGGCGTTCAGCAATGAGTGCATCGTAATTTGCTGCGGTAATACCAACAAAACTCCGGCACAGCAGATATTGCGCTTTTGATGATGCGTAAAAATGCAGCCGCAAATGCCGAACATCAGCCGGAGCAATCAGCGTTTCTAAATCATAGGCATTAATGTCTTTTTTTATCAGATCAAATAAAAATGAACGATGTACCGGCATTTCTGCGGCAGCAGGCAGTTGAGCGGCAAACTTCAGTAATTCTGTCGTAAAAATATGCGGAAACAGCCCCTCAGGATACCCATCTGCAAAGGTATAGTCTGCTTTATAGGTACAATGCCGCTCATACAAATCCTGAGAACCGGTAATGTCAATAAAAGGAGCATCTGCCCAGCTAAAAAATACAGTATCAGTTCCATCAGTATACGGTAACAGCAATTGAAATACTCCGGCAGCAGTATCCGCCGGTTTATCAATAAAAATGAGTTTTTCTTGATCTGCCGGAGATAAACACTGTGCAGCCTGCTCCTCTAAGACTGTTTTTGTATCGGCTTTTACGGTGATAATAACAGCTGCACAGTGGGGTAATTGCACAGCACGCTGCAATGCAGAGGAAAACGCCGATTGAGTATTTTCCGTAAGCGGCTGCAACGCATACTCGCTCATACCGGCAGCGAGTAATACAACAAGAGACTTCATATTATCTTATATCGGCAGATAGACTATAGGAATGAATACAAACGCAGGATTTCTCATGGGAACCTCTAAAAACTTCTGTTTTTAGAGGAGTGCTTTACGTTCCGCACGAATAACAAACAATGCAGCTAAACACTTTACCAAACAAAAAAAAGATAGTATACTACATACACAGTATACTATATAAACATAGCAATATGTTTACAGATATTGATGTGTACAAGGGTTTAATACTTGACGCTCCCCGTTTACGTTCTGCGTCGAGGTTATTGAGTGAGAGGTTTACATAATGAATGTGATAGAAGTAAACAATGTAACGAAAAAGTACGGCGAAACGAGCGTCGTGCATTCGGTTTCTTTTTCCGTAAAAAAGGGCGAGATATACGGACTGTTGGGAAGAAACGGCACCGGTAAAACGACCATAATGAAAATGCTGTTGGGGCTTGCAAAACCGACAGCAGGGCAAACCCGTATTTTAGGCAGTGATACCAATACCGGCGAGGGGAAAGCCATATTACGGAAAGTCGGCTGCATAATCGAAAATCCGGGGTTTTACGCCAATTTAACGGGAACTGAAAATTTGCGCATTTTTGCGCGGTTAAAAGCGCTTGACGATACGGTCGTACAAAAAGCTTTGGCGTTGGTCAATTTACCGTATAACGACAAAAAACTCTTTTCAAAATATTCACTGGGAATGAAACAAAGACTGGCGATTGCCAATGCCGTTATGCATGATCCTGAAGTGTTGATTTTGGACGAACCTATTAACGGACTGGATCCTATCGGCATTGCGGAGGTCAGAAAGCTGCTCATCGATTTAAAACAATCTGGGGTGAGTATTTTAATATCCAGTCATATACTATCAGAAATTGAAAGTTTGGCAGACCGCATCGGAATTATCAATGAGGGAACATTGATCGAAGAGGTAGAGGTCGCCGGTATTATAAAAGAACGGATGACGCTTGAAGATTATTTTAAGAAGGTTACGGGAGGACAGGGAATTGGGTAATGTGCTGGTATCCGAAATACGGAAAAATAAACGGTCGAAAATGCTCGCTCTTTCCGCAGTATTGATTGTCGTCTACGAAGCGATTACCGTTTTTTATACGGTACGTGCAGTCGGCTTATTTGACAATTTTATGTATTTGTATAAATTTGTGTTGAGTTATATGGACTTTCTTATTTTGCCGATGATATTGCTCTCGTTTATCACGGCGGTTTTTTCCAATGATTATAAGAGCGATACGATAAAATATTTATGGACAATCCCGGTATCAAAAAAGCGGTTTTTCTTTGCGAAAGCCGTATATGTATTGCTGTTAGCATGTGTGTTTATAGGAGCGGTGTTTATCATCACCTGCGTTGCAGGGTACTGCAGCCGCTTCCGCTCCGGTATGACAGCCGCACTCGTCTTACGATTCTTTTTACTGTGCGCTTTAAGTTCGCTCTTTGTAACGCTCGCTATGCTGCCGGTTTCGCTTATCACCGTTTTTACAAAAGGAAATGCCGTTATCACGAATTTAGCGGGAAGCATATATGTAATCGCATCCTTTTTATCGATGAGATATTTACAAGGGATCAGCCCCTTGGCAAGCGTGCCTCATATTGTGTGGTATAAGAATTTTGAAGGCGTACAAAATAATCCCCATATCGGTTTATTGCTGATCAATGTGATTGCCGTATTTATTCTCTACATGATCGCGTCGTTGATCATTCTTGAAAAACAAGAACTGTAGGACATCTCTGAAAAATGTATACTTGTTTTTTTAGAGAATGTAGTAAGGATATACGAATGATAGGAATGTTGTGTTTGGAATTTAAAAAGCTTAAACGGAAAAAGTTTTTTTTGATACTACCGCTTGTCATTATTATGTCTGCCGTTATACAGGCTCTTATGGGAAATAGAGTATATGATAGCGTTGCGTACGGCGAGACATTGGGATTTTTCTTGCATAACGGTATCATTGTAAACAGTTACTATGTATTTATACCGGTTTTTTCGTTGATAGGGATGGAATTGTTTTTATTGGAAAGACAAAATAATACGCTTATCAATATATTAACGGT
>JBQMYN010000008.1:0-52280 GCA_052173475.1 Treponema sp. | reverse complement strand
AGCTTTTTTAACTTTCAGCTTGAAAGTAAATTCGTTGTATGCGGATGTTGCAGCAAATTTAACAGTATAGGTTTGTGCACTTGTTTTTAATGCAGGTGCTGCGCCTGTTCCGGCTTCATCATGTACTTCGCTTGCCGCGACTAAACTAGATTCACCGTCAAATGCAAACTTAATACTCCCTGCTGCCAAGTTATCTACACTGGATGGAAGCTCAATTTCATCAGCATATGTAGCACTTAACTGTACTTTCACACCATGAATATCAGATTGAGTAGTAGTACTTAATACGCGATTCACTGGTGATGCAACAGCAGCTTTTTTAACTTTCAGCTTGAAAGTAAATTCGTTGTATGCGGATGTTGCAGCAAATTTAACAGTATAGGTTTGTGCACTTGTTTTTAATGCAGGTGCTGCGCCTGTTCCGGCTTCATCATGTACTTCGCTTGCCGCGACTAAACTAGATTCACCGTCAAATGCAAACTTAATACTCCCTGCTGCCAAGTTATCTACACTGGATGGAAGCTCAATTTCATCAGCATATGTAGCACTTAACTGTACTTTCACACCATGAATATCAGATTGAGTAGTAGCACTTAGTACGCGATCTACAGGTGATACTACACTACTACCTTTTTTGTTCAGAAGAGGGAACTTAACAGTAGTTTTTTTGTCGCCTTTCTTATTTGCAAAAGTAAATGTTACAGTAAATTCATCACCTTTTGTTGAATCTTTTGCAGCTTCAACCAGAAGTTTTGCTTTGTTAGCAGTATCTACAGTTACTGTTTTAACATCTGCTTTTACAGATTTTACATCAGCTACCAGCGATACATCTTTGAATGCCGGATCAGTCGAATCCACAAGACTCGAGAAGTCTACGGAATCCGTTACTGTAAGATTCTTTTTGGCTGTATCAAATATAGTAGGAAATTTCTCGCCAAGAGTTTTAACAACCTTTGCCTTGATCTTCAGCTGGTCATCGTTTCCATCATTAGTGTTTTTTGCACTGTTGGGCTGATTACACGCAGTAAACGCAAATGCAGCAGCAACAAGCAACCCTAAAAACACACGGGTGGTGTTTTTTATGCTCATATACGCCTCCATAATCGTAATGTTTCCATTACGCGCTAAAATGTGAAATCCCTATGGGATTTATGCCTAAATAAAAAGATACAACCAATCACTTTTTATGTCAAGTACAAAATACTTGCATTGCAGAGATTCCGCAGTATGAATACAGGGACTGTTCAAAAACTGAAGTTTTTAGCGGTTCCCATCTGTTTTTGCGGTATTCATCTTTCCATGCGGGAAAGAAGTATGCTATACTATCGATGGAGGAAAAGATGCAGAAAGCCTTTAATGATCTAACGATAATCGGCAATTATATGTTTTGTGCAGCTGTGCAGCATAAATCTATGTGCAAAGCGGTTCAGCATATACTTTCAAAATAATAAATCCGTTCGAAAGCGGAGGTATCGAATGGATCATTATATGGGTATTGTATGGAAATGCTTAACGGACTTGATAGATATATTTTAACACAGGAATTTCCTCAATTAAGTTTAACTGAAGATACCGATATTGAACGGTATTTTGAGTTCCGTACGTTGAATAACCATGCAGAAGCATTGAAAATTTACAACACCCGTTTACGGCAAAAATATCCTGATGAGAAAGTCCGCATTTTATTGATGACGTACTATCGTAAAAAAGATCGCCGATTTAGTATACTGCTTACTAAAACCTTGTCGGTACTAGCGCAGCAGACTACTGATAGAATAAAAAAAACGATTTTATTCTTTGTAAGAACGATTAGCCCTTTGAAGAATGCTGAAGTGTATACGCTTATTCAAGTTTGCGAAAAAGTTATCAACGCAATTTCAAAAGACCGGTTTGCGGTAATAAACTTTTCTGAAAAATATGTCCGCTATGCTGAAAAATTACATTTTCATGCGATTGCAATGCGGACAGCTGCCGATATTTTGCGGATGTATATTACTGATACCATTTCTTCTGTCCATGAATTTAAGCAAGAACAGGTGCAACAGCGATACCGTAAGCAGCAATATAAACCGGATGCGGCTCCTGCTGTTAATTTTTCAAAAATAACTTTTACGCAAACCCAAATAAATGCAATTATTTTGCCACATGGTATTAGACGGCTTGAAGATAAAGTACTCGCATATACATATAAGTATTGGAATATTTTTAATGATACAGCCTTTGAAAATATTGTATTGTTATATAGTAGAAAGTATGCCACAAAACATTATGCTATTTTTCAAGCTGTAAAAAACGGGCGGGTTCATGCATGGAAAGATGAGGAAATCCTCCATGCGGTGTTAGCAAACGTTTCTAACGGCTATTATTATAATATCAGCGGTGATTTATACTTGCAGCAAACATGGCGGAAAATTCGAACTAAATTGTTTACTGTAGAACAGCAAGAGGGAAACGCCTCTAATTCGGCAACAAAACAACGGCAGATACAAAAAACACGCCAAAAGCAGCAGCGTAAGGCAAAGACGCAAAGAAAAAAAAGCAAGGAGCAGCCGCTTGAAAATACTGCTGCACCAGATGATTCTCCCTATCGTTCTCCGGCAATGCCCGTATCTGATAACAAAGAGGTTACAAGTAACAAAGTTCATGGAGACGGCAAAGTGCTTTGTCAACGTGAAAGAAAAGCAGATACACAGCATGCTGCAAGCAGCATACCTTATACAGAAGATACGGCGGCTCGCCATACTGCAGCCGAAACCTATCCTGTTCAAGCTGATAGCTCGTTGCAGGAGAATCCTGCTCATGATGGCTTGGAACCGGTAGAATCCCTGCTCTCGATAGCCGAATTGATAAAAAAGACAACAGGAAAAAGCTACGGAGTATATAAAGAACTTTTTTTCAAAACTATCCGTGTATCAATTCGGAGTATTTTGGCAAAAAATGCTGAGCATAAATTTTCAATGTTTGGAAATGCCCAAAATAATGCAGAAAAGATTATTTATACTTTTATGGAGGAATCCTACAACAATCCATACCAGCAGTGGGAGGGTAGTGCTGCCCAGCAGGCAGTATTTGAAGAAGGATTCCATATCACAACATTGGAAGACATTATCCGCCATTGGGCAGATCATATTGTTTACTAGCGGTTGTCCGATACCTCAAAAGGCTTTTTCGGCGTTCTTCCTTCATGCTGCGCTGCAAATGTCATCAACTCTTTATTGATTTCCCGTGCTTTTTCGAAAGCAGAGGCAGCTTGCTCGATTCCTTGCCGAGTTGCATATTTTGCCGCTGCTTTTTCACCTTTCCGAAGATACAAGGCATTCAATTCAGCGTCTTTATTTCCTTGTTCTTTAATAAGTTTTTGCTCGTATTCTTTCCAGTAGGAGCGGATATTCTTACCATACAGTTTTCTGTCAAGTGCTGAAAGTACATTGATACCGCGCATAACCCAATAAAACGAATCTTCGCTGTAAGAAGTATCAGATACTTTATAAGGCGGAATAGTGTCGGTAATATTGCCATAGAACGGCAGATAAACCGAATGCTCCGCACTTGCCATACTTAACCACAGGACTCCACCGACAGATTTCGGGAGGGTATCTTTCATTTGTATAATATGGCATTCCATAGAAGTACAGGTACCGATTGCTCTTACCGTATTGTTTTCGGGTAGATTAGCATTTTTTTCCGTATCTTCATAGCGGTATCGCTGTAATTCCATCACATCATCAAGCGTTATTTTTTTATCGGCTTTTCGCCAAATGGAGAATAACGGCGTATCATACTCAACTGATTGCAATGGCGACAGTTTATTTTGACCGCCCCAGATGCGCACTCTATCATAATCTTCCATATCGTCGGAATACGTCTTTGCTGCATGGAATTTACCGTTAATTTCTTGATAGAATCCCTTTGCTTTCGGTAATGCGATCAAGTCTTTCGAGGCAATAACCTCAGGACTCATAACATCAATATCGCCGAGTAAAAAATGGTTAGGGATAACGGCATAAGAATCATGGGGTACTTTAACCGCTGCGTATTGATGTCCGGAAAAAATTTCCATGTACCAGACTTCAGTATTGTCGGCAATAAACAGAATATTGCCTTCTGCAGAACCATGCTTGTCGATAATGCCGGCAATCCGTTCAATACCTTCACGGGCAGTGGTAATATAGGGGAGTACCACAGTCGTGATTGATGCTTCGGATAGACCATTTTCCACCAGCGGATCATACTCTTGCGCATACTTGCCCGGCGAGGCAGAAACCGTTGCGCTCATTGCAACGCCATGTTCATTAAAGCCTACTTCGTCATAAATTCCCTCGGATTGCTCCGCATCGCATACGGCTGTATATTTAAAGCTTACTTTCGGCAATTCAATTTCAAAACCGATAGAATCACGAAACTGTACGGGTGCCTTGTTTTTTGTACGCGGATACACCTTAAATGTTTTATTATGTGCGCCGCTTAAATCTTCTGTCCGCGCAATAATAGGAAAGCCGTCCGCTGTTGCATCTTTGCCGGCTACAAATCCTGTACAGCCGAATGCGGAAGATGTACTAAATATTCCGATCATACAGGTAATAAGGCAGAAATAGTATCTTTTCTTCATAGAAACATCCTTTATAAAAAAGGAGAAATTTTATGAGTAACCCTGTCCGGAAACTTCGGCTTCGGAACAGACCGTTGAAAGGTGATATGCAAAATCGCGCTATTTGGACGATTTTGAACCGCCGATCTGTCCGGCAGCCAAGTTATCAAATATATAGGAACTTTTAGTATATCATAAAGAGGCTTTTGTTGTCAAAAAGGATTTTTACCGCCCAAATCCAATTTCTGCATTGGATACATCGGCAAAAACATTGCTTAAAGCAGCAATATACTCTGTTAGTTCTGCTTCATTTATTTCATGTGATTTAAATAAATGGGTTAAATAGTTTTTTTGCTCTTCAAAAGAAATTTCTTTTGTAAATGTTGTATAATATTTTTTTATAGCTTTTTTTCTTTCTTCCAATAAATAGTGTATAAATTCTTCTGTATCAGCTCTCTTTAAAAATTGAAATGAATCTGTGTCAGAATATATATACACCCAGTGTTTACATTTTATGATAAATATCGGTAATAAAATAACACCCGGAATAAAATAGAACAATACATTATCAATAGTATTGCTTTCTCTCAACGTATCGACTGCAAGCATTGCTGCAAGAAAAAAACAAATCAGCATGGGAATTCCAATCTTCCAACTTATATATAATTCTTCGTATGTTGTTGTTTGTAAGCTCATTAATTTTGTGTCAGTATTTATTTTTGAAAACCAACTTCTTCTTTCATATTTTAATTTATTATTCTCAACCTTTGCTTCTATTGTGTAGAAAAGATTTTTTTGTCTTAAATCCATTTTTTTCTCTCCAAGCGGCAGATAGCCGTCTCTATAATCAGTCTAGGGCTGGGGATGTCATTGCCGGCGGCAAAAAGTTGGTTACTTTTGGGACACCGACATCAGCAAAACTGATAACGAGTTTAAGATTAAGTCTTTATACAATAATGACTTAATCTTAAACATTGCATCTAAATCTAAGGAAACAGGTGAGCAAAGCTCACCACCAAAAACTGTTTCGCAATCCGCTTGAGCGGATATAATCAATCATTTCCTTACAGAAAAAGCCGGTAGGCTTTCAGTTTTTGGACAGCCCCAGTTTCGGTTTCATCCTTTCTGCCTAAGATTTGATAATTCACTCCTCAGAACAGTGTTATACGGGAAAGCTGTCTATCGCTGCCCTGTCTATTCAATGACAGCAACAATATCCGCTGCTTTGAGAATTAAATGCTCTTCACCGTTGATTTTAATCTGTGTACCGGCATATTTATCGTGCATAACTTTCTGCCCGACTGCTACTTTAATTTTCTCACTATCATCACCAATAGCAATGACAACAGCTGTTTGTGTTTTTTCCTGTGCAGTATCAGGAATATACAAACCGGAAGCTGTTTTTGTTTCTACTGCATCAATTTTTACCAAAACACGATCCGCTAATGGACGTACCTTCATATAAAAACCTCCTATATCGTTCACCTTGAATCTGCGTATGCAATATTCGATAGGTCGCAATAAATTTCTTACGAGCTATAATGCCGTAGAGAAATTTTAAAAGAACAAAAACTGTGTCATTATAACACAGTTTTATTCATCATAAGAACAACTGAGTCATTTCAACCGCAGTATGCTGTTTTAGAATATACAAACAAAGGAATGAAAAGGCAAGTTTTTTCATCATTTTTTCTAATTTTTATAGAAAAAGCTAAAAACTGACAATCTTTTTCTTTTTTTTATTTAAAATTCCATCAAAAATAAATATGGCATAGTATTTGCTATATTATTGGAGTAATACTACCCCTGTTTGGAATGGAAGGTTCCGAACGGGCTATTGTATAGGGCCTTGCTAAAAACTCAGGTATAGATTTTTAGAAAGGCTTATCAGCAAAACTGATACCGAGTTTTAATCAGTTTTGGTACTGATAGTAAGGAGTTGATTATGAACAAAAGAACCTATACGCATAACTGCCCCAACGATACTGTCCTTGCACTGTATTTAAAGGAAATCAATACTATCCCGCTGTTATCCGCAGAAGAAGAGTATCGGTATGGTTTGGAGGCTGCAAAAGGAAATAAAAAAGCTCAAGAGAAACTGGTTGAATCTAATTTACGTTTTGTAGTCAGCATTGCAAAAAAATATCAAAATAAAAATATTCCTATTATGGATTTAATTAGTGAAGGTAATATCGGATTGATTCATGCAGCCGAACGATTTGATCCTGAACGCGGATATAAATTTATCTCGTATGCAGTATGGTGGATACGGCAGGCGATTTTGAAAGCAATTTGCGAAAAATCCCGTATGATACGGCTGCCGCTTAATCGGGCTAATGAGCTGGTTCAAATAGAAAAAATGCGTAAAGCCATAGAAAAAAATCATGCGGCAAAGATGGATGTAACCGCTATTGCACATGAATTGCATATTGAACCTGAAATGGTGCAAACAATTGTGAATACGGCGCAAACGCCCTTATCCCTTGATGCGCCTGCATTTACTGACAGTAACGGCGGAACTGCCGGCGATTATATTCAAGATATGCAATATGGACTGCCTGAAGATCAGGTAATGGATCGGTATTTGCAGCAGCATATCGATCAGTTGCTTGAGTCGCTGACAGAACGGGAAGCAGAGATTATTCGGCACCGTTTCGGGTTGCATGGGTATGAGCAGCTTTCTTTGAAAGCGGTTGGGATTCGGTTTGGGCTTACAAAAGAACGAATCCGGCAAATTGAAAAGAAAGCCCTTGAACGGCTGTATATTTTGGGCAGTAGTCAAGAGTTAGAAGCCTTTGTTGCATAAGCATACACGGCTCGCTGTGGTTACCGGCAATGACATCCTCATCAGCACAGCTGATGAGGCACCTCTAAAAATCTATACCTGAGTTTTTAGAGGTGCCTTATACACAATCCATACAGTAATGTGTATAACTTGTTAATAGTTTTTTTGAATAAGACAAGCATAAAAGTAGTCTCTACAATGAGTATTAAAGTTTTCCCTAAAATTATCCGTACATCTCACACTTTTACCTCTTTTTTCCAAGATATTTTGTGGATAAGTTGCTAAATTTTTACTAAATACATTCCTTTTCTCTTATTTGTTTAGTAAAAAAAAAGCAAACAATAGAGAAAAAAGCACGATATAAAAGAATTTAGAGGTTTTCCTTTATCTGTTTTTTGCAGTAGTATGTGTTCTGTTTATTGTGGATAAACTGTGTGTGTCCTCTTTATAAGTAGATAACAATCTAAAAACCGGTGGATGTTTTTAGAGAAAGTTTCTTTTTCCTGTGTAAAAAATACTACTATTGTGCATCTTCTTATTTTTTGTTGTGGAAAACTTGTGTATTAAATATGTGGCTCATAAGGCTGTCTCATACTGTAAGTGCGAATCCCTGAGAATTGTTGTAACTTCCTGTATTAGTTATTTTTTTCTATTATTATAGGACATCTCTAAAAACTCGGTTAGCTTTTAGAAGATACCTCATCAGCACAGCTGACAACGAGTATTTTTTATAAATTCTTATACTGTTATAATTTATAAAAAATACGTCGCAAATAAAGCTTAAGGAAAACCGGTGAGCAAAGCTCACCTCTAAAAACGGAAGTTTTTAGAGGTTCCCTATAGTATTCGTATGACTGAACAAGAGTGGAATGTTTTTACAGAATTTAGAACTGATTTTAAGCATCAGTGTAAACAGTGGCTGCAAGAATGCGGGTATACCTATTCTGCTCCTTATGAGCCGGTGTGCAGTGTCGAAAAACTGTTGCAGAGCAGGCAGGATACTATACAGGTAACAGGCGAAAAAAATGCGGCAGGGAGTATTCCAAACGGGACTGCCTCTCGGGGGGCTATTGTACCCTCTTTGCATATACTTCAGCAGGAAGCTGCCGAAGCCGACGGCACACCGTTTTATCCGGTTGAAACTCCCTTTGTGTACAACCACAGCCTTGACGAAGTACGGCGGGAAGATACAATAAAACTTATTATTATCAGTGATAATCCGGGAAAAAATGAACAGCTGCACTGCAACCAGCGATATTTAGTGGGGCAGGCGGGTAAGGTCGCAGATAATTTTTTTAAGCGTCATCCCGAACTCGGTATTGATTTTAGACGTGAAACAATCATATTGAATAAAACACCGCTGCATACTGCAAAAACAAAACAGATAGGCGTTATCCTCAAAAAAGCAGGCGGGGATTTTGCCGTTTTGCTGGCAGAAACACAACGCCGGCTTGCCCGCAGTACGGCTGTATTGCAAAAAAAACTGGGGTGTCCATTGTGGCTGGTCGGCTATGGCGAGCTGCGAAAGAAAGCGTTATTTACTGTGTACGCTGAAGAATTAAAAAAACAATACACAGAAGATGTATTAGATATGAACAAAATACCTATTTTCGTTTTTCAGCATTTTTCAATGAATTGTTTTTCTAACGATTTAAAAAAACGCTTTGACCATTCTAAAACCCTGAAAGAGAATATAGCTGCAATCGGTTTAGCGCACCGGAAAGAAATTCTTGGATGGTAGGCGATGAAATACCTTATCAGAAATGCAGGAATTTCCGATCTTGAAGCAATTATGACGATTGAAAAGGCGAGTTTTGCCGATCCGATTATGGAAGAAGAGGCGGTATTTGCCGATCGTTTACGCACTGCTTCGCCGTATACTTTTGTGCTGTGTGCATCAGAGGAATACAGCGCGGCAAAAGAGGGGTATACTGCCGCCGGATACTTTTCTTCAGAGCGGTGGAAAGGAACAACTTTTTCCACTGAAGACTTTGCACTAGGGCATTCTGCGGCAGAGCGGCATTGCCTTACCGGATCAGTTTTATATATTTCTTCATTTGCACTTGCCCCTGCATTGCGCGGTACAAAAATAACGGCTGCAGATCGGTGTGCAGTTCTGAATACTACACCGATTTTATCGACTGCCGCAGACAGTGCCGCTTTTTATGAAAAACCGGTATTGAAACAATCTAACGTAGAGGGCGTTGCCCGTTTTTTCTTCCGTACTGTGCTGAATACCATAACTGCCGCTCATACGGGTATTGAGCGGATTGTATTGGTTGTCCATGAAGATTGGGCTAAGGCTATCAGAATCTATGAATCTCAGGGCTTTTATCGTACCGGCATCTTTCAGCGTTTTGCCGGTTTCGGCGACAGCAGTGCATTTGTGTATGAAAAAACACTAAAATAGGATACTTACTATGCTGTATAACTCATTTCGCGCACCGGCAGCTATTGACCGGCAGTTTTTTTCCCGCTTATTTATTATTTCTGTGCCTATTATGCTGCAAAACTTTATTAACAGCTTTGTAAATATGCTGGACACCTTTATGATTGGGAGGCTGGGGGAAGCAGAGATTAGTGCTGCCGGTCTTGGCAATCAGATATTCTTCCTCCTTAATTTATTGCTATTTGCTATCGGATCGAGCGCATCTGTATTTTCAGGTCAGTTTTGGGGTAGAAAAGATATTGCCGGTCTTAAAAAGACTGCCGGGCTGTGTTTTATTGCAGCTTTTGTTGCCGGACTGCTTTTTACGGTATGCTGCCTTGTATATCCTGCACAAATTATTGGGCTGTATACTACTGATACAGCGGTGATTACATTAGGAGCGGTATACCTCCGCATTACAGCACTGTGCTTTATTCCATTCTCGTGCAGTTTTGTCCTGATTAGTATGCTCCGTTCCATTGAACAGGTGAAGATTGCCGTAATAGTAACGGTGATTGCCTTATCTTGTAATGCCGTATTCAATTTACTGCTTATTTTCGGCTATGGGGGCTTTCCCCGTCTGGGTATTCAAGGCGCGGCAATAGCAACGGTGTTATCCCGTTTTATTGAGCTTGCCGTACTTGCATATATTATCAACAAGAATAACTATCCCATTATTGGAAAGGTATCGGCAATGTTCGGGTTTGACGCGGCATTTGTACGGAACTATAGCCGCATTGCCGCTCCGGTTATTGTAAACGAAATTCTGTGGTCATTCGGTATTACCATGCATAATAAAATTTTTGCAGGGACGGGAACTGCTGCCTACGCTGCCTTTACCATTATGACTGCCGCTGCCCAGTTGTGTAATGTAGTTTTTATCGGTATGGGCAATGGTGCAGGTGTCTTGATTGCAAAAACCATTGGCGAGGGAATGTATAAGAATGCAGCACGCTATGCAAAACAGCTTGCCTATGCTGCACCGGTTATTGCCGTGGGCGTTGCGGTGAGCTGTGTGTTACCCCTTTCGTTACTTTTACCCGCTGTTTTCAAAGTGAGTGCTGAAGTTATTAGTATTATGCACACACTGTTTTTTGTGCTTATCTGTTTTTATCCTTGCAGAGCATTTAATATGAATATGGTTGTCGGGGTATTCCGCGCCGGCGGCGATACTCGGTTTTGCTTATTTTACGATGTGTTTTTTATGTGGGCTGTAGCTATTCCCATTGGCTTTTTTGCTGCCCGTCTAGGGTTGCTGCCGGCTGTGCTGTATGTTTGTCTGATGTCTGAAGAGCTGCTCAAAATGCCCTGCGGCATTTTCCGGTTGAAAACCGGTAAATGGCTGCATTCGGTTACATAGCAAACATCCCCTCGACAGTGTTTTCCAGCCGCTCCACTTTAGCGGCTGAAAATAAGCCTGTTTTTTTTCATTGTCATTCTCTTTTTCGGCAATGTAGACGCTGCACTTTTATTCTACTACTCCACCGATAAGCATTCGGTTTTCGGATGCCTACAGGCTAGCGAGGTGGTATGTTTTTATTGCCGTTAAGCGTTTAAAGAGGATAGCGGTATATTTTTCCATCAAGCCCGCGTGCTGAAAATGTATTATTTGAAAGCGGCTCGACCACTGCTTTTGCTGCAATAAGCGCAGAAAGCGGGAATTTTCCGCCGCCGGCAGGTAAATCAACAACAAATTGCGGTAAAGAAAGCCCTGAAAGTTTTGTGGTAAGTTCTTTCCATATTTCAGCTGCACGGCTGAGCGGTACACGGAAATCGGCTGTGCCGCGTGCCATGTCTGTTTGAAAAAGGTAGCCGGGCTTAACGCCTAAACACGTAAGGCGATGAAACAGCACCGCAAGAATTTCTGCGCAATCATTGACATGGCGAAGTAATACTGTTTGAGACTGCACCGGAATACCGCTGTTAATACAGACAGTAAGAGCATTTACCTGTTCAGTGCCGAGTTCTGCAGGATGGTTAATATGCGGAATCAGCCATAACGGCCGCACCTGCTGCAAAAGCGCAATCAGCTCAGGCGTAAATAATTCCGGTGCAAAAATAGGTGCGCGGGTACAAAGCCGAATAATCAGATCGGATCGGATACACCGAATCCGGTGCAGCAGCTCACGCAACTGAGGATATGTACCGCTCATCGGATCACCGCCCGACACAAGAATTTCTTTAATATGCGTTTTTTTTTCTAAATATTCCGCAACTGTTTCAATCTGATCGGTAGCAATAAACCCGCTCGAACGGGCGGTAAATTCTCTCCGGAAGCAGTAGCGGCAATATGAAATACAGCGTCCTGTAGTCAACAAAAGTACCCGATTGGGATATTGGTGCACCAGATAAGGGGTTACACAGTACTGCGCTTCTCCGAGCGGGTCGGCAATTTCGTTTGTCTGCGGGGTATTTTCAAGAGCCGTTTTTACAACTTGCCGGCGTAATGCTGCTGCTGACTCAGTATCGGCAGCAGCGATAAGTCTATGAAATGCCGGCGAAATATGTTCCGGCAAATCGGCGGTATCAGTTCCGCTGATACTACGCCAATCTTCTTGCACTATAGTAGAATGAGCCACTCGGTTTAGTCCGCCTTAGATAGATTCAACCCCATACATTACGGCTGCCAGAACCTGTGCATCGCTCACAATATTCTGAATAAAACAATACTCATTCGGCTGATGCGCCATATCATCAAGGGTACTCCATACTACTGCATGATAACCTGCATTGCGGAGCGCAGCTGCCACCGTTCCTCCACCAATACCAATTGTTTTTGTTTTCCGTCCGGTAACTTTTTCAATGGCGGCAGCAAGCACTCTTACGACTTCCGCATCAACCGGTGTTGCAGGAGATTCTTCTGAATCTTCAATATCAAGTGTTACAAGTACACCATACTTTGCTTCGACTGCTGCGGCTTCCTGCTTCATCTTCTCTGTTACTTCCGCAATACGGTAGCACGGTAACAAACGGCAGTCCATATAAAAAATATCTTCTCCCGGAATGGTATTGATATTCGGGATATTTGCTTCTTTTTTTGTAGGCTGAAAAGTTGAATACGGCGGCTCAAACAATTCATCCTGCCGAGAAAAGAAGTGTTCGAGCGCATTAAGCCGCAATGCTAAATCGGCAGCAGCAATATGAGCATTTTTTCCCAAATCGGGGCGGGAAGCATGGGTTTGCTCTCCTTTTACACTCACTTTCATCCATAAGAGATTTTTCTCTGCAACTTCAATTGTTTCGCCAAGCGGATCACCGCCATCCGGTACAATAATGAGATCCTCCGGCTGAAACAACTGATGGTTTTTCAGCAAGTACACAATACCGTATTTTGAGCCTACTTCTTCATCAGCCACAAACAATAATTTAATGGTATACGCCGGTTGAATATTCAATGCAATAAACGAATATGCGGCAACAACAGCGGAAACAAGTCCTTGTTGATTATCTTCTACACCGCGTCCAATCAGTTTATCCCCGATCTGCTGCATATCCCATGGGTTTGTGTCCCATTTCGACATATCCCCCGGAGGAACTACATCGGTATGCGCCATAATCCATATCCGCTTTGAATCATCTTTCCCCGGAATTGTCACAACAAGATTAGGACGAATACCCGATGATACCCGTGAATCGGGTGCATCATACCGTTCAAACTGTGTAAAGCCTATCCGTTCAAGATAACTTTGCAATGCTTCGCACTTTTTTAACTCTCCATCTCCTTCATCGGGGGCAATAGCAGGAATAGAACATAATAATTTTTCGAGTTCTACCATTTGCTCTTTTCTTCCGGCAATAAAATCCTTTACTGTTGAAAACTCCATTACAAACTCCTTTGTTCAATTTCTCTATTGTAACACTCTATCTCAAAATGCGTCAATTGGAAGATAGGACATCTCTAAAAACTCGGTTAGCTGTTCGAGGTTTCCTATAATAAACCTGTTTGATAGCTCCGGTGCCGAACAGATCGATGAGTTCTAAATAGCCAAAAGCGTACGATTAAAGCATCGGGCTTCAAGACAGCCTATTCCTAAACAGAAATTCCCGCATAATTTACTGTACTATACAACCTAACTCACTATTTATAGGCTATTTATGCTCCAATATATACTGCAAGCCAGCCTATAACCAGCGGAATAAGAACATTGTCATAGTCTTTCAGCGGCAGCATTTCAATAAAAGCTGCGGCTACAGCGATCGTAATACTCCTCCACGCAGAAAGGCTTACTGTATATGCTGTTATCAATACCGCTGTAAAACAGGCTGCACTGCCTGCAATTGTTTTGTCTTTTGCAATATGTAATTTCCGTTTGCCGAATCGTTTTCCAACAAGGCTCGCAAGTCCATCGCCAAATGCAAGTGCAAGAATTGCGATTTTTGCACTGTGGAAAGGGAACAACAGCAGCGCAAAAAATATCCCCGCCGCTAATGTTACCGGTCCAAGTACAAAGCGGTTTCTATCCCGCTTACGTGCTGCATGGCGGGTAATTTGTCCAATAATTCCTACTTCAATATTGTGCTTTCGTAATAGTTCAGATATACAATACATACCGGTTAGGCAGACAATACCTACAAGCGTTGGATAATACCAATAAGTAGCTGGTATAATAATACATGATGCCGCAATATGAATGGACTTTCGTAATAACTCAGTTACTAATTCATTAGCAGGTTCACTATGCGAAAACAGCCGGTATCGAAAACGGTTAAGGCTCCCCATTCATCTCTCCCTAGAAGAGTAAAAAACCTGCTATTTTGAAGTATACAATAAGACTCACCGCATCAACGATCGTTGTAATAAGCGGACCTGCCATAATCGCCGGATCCAACCGGAGCCGTTTAGCAATAATCGGCAGTAATCCTCCCGTCAGCTTGGCGATAATCACAGTTACCATCAGCGTACAACTCACACTTGCAGCAATAAGCATAGGTTTCCCGTTAAGGAAGAAAGACTTACTAAACATAATAATCCCCAGCAGGGAGCCGACAATCAGCGAAATACGAAGTTCCTTCCATAATACTTTTCCCCAATCCTGCAATAGGATTTCTCCTGTTGCAAGACCGCGTATAATTAATGTTGAAGACTGACTACCTGAATTTCCTCCGGTATCCATAAGCATAGGAATAAATGACGTAAGAACAGTTAAACTTGCTAATAATTCTGTGTAGTGTTCTATAATCCTGCCTGTAAAGGTTTCTGAAACCATAAGCAGCAGCAACCACCCGATACGGTGCTTTGCAAGCTGAAAGATAGTGGTATCAAGATAGGCTTCTTCGGACGGCTGCATAGCTGCCATAATCTGAAAGTCCTCAGTTGCTTCTTGCTCCATAACATCCATTATATCATCAACAGTAATAATGCCGGTCAAGCGTTTTTCAGTATCCACAACCGGCAGAGCAATAAAACCATATCGCTTAAAAACATTTGCGACCGTTTCTTGATCATCATTTGTATTCACATAGATACAATCGCTTTCGTATATATCATCAATACGCTCGTGTTCTTTGGTGAGTACCAACTCTTTAAGTGAAACAATACCTTCAAGCACTCTATTTTCATCAATGACATAACACGTATAAATAGTCTCTTTTTTTAACCCTGTTTCGCGGATATGTTCAAGAGCCTGCTTGACCGTCATTGTCTTTTTAAGGCTTACATACTCTATAGTCATCAGACTGCCGGCTGAATCGGGCGGGTATTTTAAGAATTGATTTATCAGTTTCCGCTCTTCTTCGCCCGCATTCCCCAGTATTCTCCTAACAGCATTGGCAGGCATTTCCTCAATTAAATCTATAATATCATCAAATGCAAGTGCATCAAGAATCGGTCCAAGTTCTTTATCCGTAATTGCAGCAATAAGCGCACTTTGCTGCTCACTTGAAAGGAGCGCAAACACTTCCGCAGCAAGGTCTTTGGGCAGCATCCTAAAAATAAGCACTGCATTTGCCGAATTTTCATTATCTAATATCTCCGCAACATCAACTGCATTCATATCTGCAAGTTCGGCAATTAACGCGGTATAATGTTTATTATCCAGAAGTTCCTGAATCCGTCCCGGTTCATGCATTTTTTCATCCATAAGCAGAACATACTATAGCCTATATTGAACTTTTTTTCTATAGCGGGAATATCTTTTCTTTTTCCCAAACGGCGCAATACACCAGCTTCTCAAAAGAGGAAAACCGATGGGCAAAGCTCACAAAACCGTCTCAAAACTTTAGTTTTAGAGATTCCCAAAGACTTAATTTTAAACTCGCTATCAGCTGTGCTGCTGGGGATGTCATTGCCGATGCCAATGACATCCCCAGCCTCGTTCCTTGCAATAGTTTGCCGATTATTCACACAAGGCAATCGGTGCAAAAGTATCTGCTTTTAAGGATGCGCCGCCGATTAACCCGCCGTCAATATTTTCTTTTGCAAGCAATGCTTGTGCATTTTCTGCTTTCATTGAGCCGCCGTATTGAATGATGATAGCCTCAGCAGCTGCTTTCCCATACAGCTTCTCTATAACAGAGCGGATATGCGCATGGATAGCATCAGCGTCTTCCGGTGTTGCCGTTTTTCCCGTACCGATAGCCCATACCGGCTCATAGGCAATAGTAACACGATGCAAGTCTTCAGCACTCACACCATGAAGTCCCTCACGGGTTTGCTGCTCGCATACCGCTTCGGCTTTTCCTGCTTCCCGTTCTTCCAATAACTCACCAACGCAGAGAATAACCTCAAGTCCATGCTGCAAAGCAAGCTGTACTTTTTTGTTAATCATTGCATCAGTTTCGTGATAGATATGCCGGCGTTCCGAATGACCTAAAATGACTACCTGCACCCCAAGGTCTTTCAACTGCAATACCGATACCTCACCGGTATGAGCACCCATTTCATCCGTACTCATATTTTGAGCACCAAGCAGGACATTAGTGTTTTTTACTGCTTCAGAAACAGCATCAAGCGCAGTAAAAGACGGTGCTATCATATATTTGTGCTTTCCACCTTTTACCGATTGTACAATGGATTGCGCAAGAGCAACGGCTTCAGCCTTTGTTTTGTGCATTTTCCAGTTTCCTGCAATAAAATACTTCCGCATAGAATTCCTCCAAATAGCAGTTGTTTTAGTATAAACATGAGCATAGCGTATCCAGAAAACAATCAACGGATGGAATATCCTCGCCTTTTCTCCTTGCAGCTCAATTTCACGGCAGCCCGTTCCTAAACGAAAGTTTCCGCACAGGTTTATCGCTAAGACAACCGGTGAGCAAAGGTAACCTGCAAAAACTGTTTCGCAATCCGTCAAAATGAATAGGGAACCTCTAAAAACTTCCGTTTTTAGAGGTTTTCCGCAGATGTAATTTGCGATGTTCTAATTTAAGTCATTACTATATAAAGACTTAAATTAAAACTCGTCGGGCACCTCTAAAAATCTAACCGAGTTTTTAGAGGTGCCCAATACATAAACCAATCCTTTACAGGAAAGCACTACAGCTTTCAGCTGTTGGAAAGCCCCATGTTTATGATTTCAACTAGTATCTTGCTAGTATACACTATTTTTCAACATAGATAAAGTCATATCATCGGGATTCTCAAAGTTATAATGATTCTATGAAACAGAACAGAAAAAGAGAGCAGCGTATCTGCAAAAAACTCAGGTATAGATTTTTTCAGATACTCCGTGATATTTCCAAAGAAACAGATGCGGTGATCAATGTGGTACACGACTGCTTCCGAAAGGAAGCAGTTATCGGGATGGAGGGATTTGAACCCCCGATCTTCTGGTCCCAAACCAGATGCCTTAGCCACTAGGCTACATCCCGTACTCAATATACTCGTAACACACCGGTATGAAGAGATAGGCTTCTGCTGCATTACAGGTATGCTTGCTATTCTATGCGAAATAAGATATTCTGTCAAGAGGAGGTATCTATGCAAGCATTTGATATAACATTTCCCGATGGTGCAAAGAAAAAATTTGTTGAACCTATTTCCGCCCGTGCCGCATTAGCATATTGCCCGAATATAACCAATACAGTGTTCGGCATGAAAGTGAATAATGAGTTGGTTTCGTTGAATAAAATTATCAAGGTGCGTTCAACCATTGAACCTATTGTAAAGGGTACTCACGAAGGATCCAATATTTATCGCCGCACACTTTGCCTGCTTTTCGCTGCTGCAGCAAAAAAACTGTATCCGAATATGCGGCTTCTTGTGGGGCATAGTTTAGGATATTCTTACTATTATACATTTGAAAGTCCTAGTGATGATGCAATCGATATAAAAGCTATTGAGCAACAAATGCACACAATGGTTGAACAAGATTTACCGGTTCAAACCGAATCAGTTTCATACGCTGAGGCATTAGAATTATTTGAACATTCTAACCAACCTGACACATTTAAATTACTCTCATATAATAATAGCCCAAAAATTCTTATTAACCGCTTGGATGATTATTATGACTTGTTTTTTCAACCATTAATGGATCGCATAGGCGAATTAAAATTATTTGCGCTGTTGCCTTACAGTGAAGGAGTGCTTTTGCAATTTCCTTCAACCGATAACTTTCAGACACTTGCTCAATTTAAAGATATTCCGCATCTATTTACGGTGTACAATGAGTACAAGGCATGGGGTAAAACTATCGGGGTTTCTGCAGTTGGACAGCTGAATGAGATTATCGAAAATAGAAAAACAAAAGATTTTATCGAAATAACTGAAACATTACAAAATAATAAAATAGCCCGTATCGCAGAGCAAATTCAAGCAAAAAAAACAGCACGGGTGGTATTGATTGCAGGTCCCTCCAGCTCAGGAAAAACAACTACCGCAAAGAAACTGTCTATGCAATTGCGTGTACTCGGTTATGAGCCGCGTATCATCAGTCTTGATGATTATTATTTACCGCGGAATATGATACCGCGAGACAAAGACGGCAAGTATGATTTTGAGTGCCTTGAATCGCTTGATGTGCCGCTTCTTAATGAGGTCTTGCTCAAACTTTTTGAAGGCAAGGAAATAGAAATGCCGTCATATAATTTTAAAACAGGGGATCGGCAATATACCGGCAAAAAATTACAGCTGCATGAACGTTCTATGTTAATTCTGGAAGGGATCCATGGATTGAATGATAAGCTAACAGAACAAATTGCCCCTGAACTTAAATTCAAAATCTATCTTTCAGCACTTACCCAGCTTAATTTAGATGATCATAACCGGATTCCTACTTCAGATAACCGGCTATTGCGCCGTATTGTGCGGGATGCGCAATTTAGAGGCAGCAGCGCATCAGCAACAATTGGTATGTGGGCTGATGTACGGGCAGGGGAAGCAAAGCATATTTTCCCATTCCAAGACACTGCTGATGCAGTGTTTAATACTGCACTCGACTATGAATTATCTGTTTTGAAGATATTTGCAGAGCCGCTGCTGCGGAGCGTAAAGCCGGTTGATCCCGCCTATAGCGAAGCATCGCGTCTTCTGATATTTTTAAATAACTTCTTACCGGTATCGCCATCCTTTGTACCCGGACAATCAATTTTACGGGAGTTTATTGGAGAAAGCGATTTTTCATACCGCTAAAAAATAGGAGCAAGGTAATAAACCTGTTTGACACTTTCGTCGCCGAATAGGTTTATTACACAAAAAGAGGTATTCGAAAAGCAACCGGCTTATGGGAATACCTCTTTTCTAAGGCTTTCAGTTTTGAACAGCCTTAGCGTGATACAAGGGGTTATTTTTTAGCTTCGATAGCAGCTTGAGCAGCGGCAAGCCGTGCAATTGGAACACGGAACGGAGAAGCCGATACATAATTCATACCTGCGCGGCAGCAGAACTTAACGGATTCCAAATCACCGCCATGCTCACCGCAAATACCAACTTTCAAATCCGCACGGGCAGTGCGTCCTTTTTCAATACCGCTCTTTACAAGCATTCCAACACCTTCTTGATCCAGCGACTGGAATGGATCAGCGGCAAATACACCGGCTTTTTGTTCATCGACATAATCAGGTAAGAACTTACCGGCATCATCGCGGCTAACGCCTAAGGTCATTTGAGTAAGGTCATTGGTTCCAAAGGAGAAGAATTCAGCATGAGCAGCAATTTTATCGGCAAGTAACGCTGCACGCGGAGTTTCAATCATGGTACCGACTTTATATGCAATGGTGATACCATTCTTTTGCATAATATCATCAGCGACACGGCGTACTTTCTTTTCGAGCAGCGCAAATTCTTTCGGGTCAATGGTAAGCGGAATCATAATTTCCGGCAGAACAGTTACGCCTTTTTTCTGCACATTACATGCGGCAGACATAATTGCCGTAACCTGCATTTCAAGAATTTCAGGATATGTAACTGCGAGACGGCAGCCGCGGTGTCCAAGCATCGGGTTTGCTTCGTGGAGATGCTGAACACGGTCTTTAACGCTTGCAAAGCTGATATTCAATGCTTCAGCAAGTTTCTGCTGACCTTCTTTATCATGGGGAACAAACTCATGGAGCGGCGGATCAATCAAGCGGATTGTTACTCCTTTACCGTCCATAACTTTGAAAATACCTTCAAAGTCTTTTGTTTGGATAGGCAGCAGCTTTGCAAGTGCTTTCTGCCGACCTTCGGTTGTATTTGCGACAATCATTTCACGGATTGCCAAAATGCGTTTTTCATCATTGAAGAACATGTGTTCAGTGCGGCAAAGACCGATACCTTCAGCACCATGTTCCAACGCAACTTTTGCATCTTCGGGCTGATCTGCATTGGTGCGAACGCCGATAGTGCGGAATTCGTCAACCCACTTCATCAATGTTTTGTAGGCTTCAGGCTGCTTTGCCTGTACGAGCTTCAGATTACCCTTGTATACATCACCGCGTGTACCGTCAAGGGTGATATAGTCGCCTTCTTTAAGCGTTACGCCGCCGCAGCTGCATTCACCTTTTTCGTAGTCAATAATGAGTTTTTCACAGCCGACAATACAGCATTTTCCCCAGCCGCGGGCAACAACTGCCGCATGACTGGTTTTTCCGCCTGTTGCGGTTAAAATTCCCTGTGCAGCATGCATACCGCCGACATCTTCAGGACTGGTTTCTTTACGGACGAGAATAGCCTTTTCTTTCTTTGCAGCAAGCTCTTCCGCTTTTGCAGCAGAGAAACAGATTTTTCCTGCTGCGGCTCCCGGAACTGCGTCGATACCTTTTACCAAAAATGCCTCATTAAGGCTCTCTTGTTTGTAGTCGATTGCTGGATAGAAAATACCTTCAATATCGCTTGCCTTAATACGCATAATGGCCTGCTCTTTTGTGATAAGTCCTTCTTCCACCATATCGACCGCCATTTTAAATGCTGCCGCAGGAAGACGTTTACCAATACGGCACTGCAACATATACAGAGTTCCTTCTTCTACTGTAAACTCCATATCCTGCATATCTTTATAGTGCTTTTCAAGCAGTGAGCGTACTTCACACAACTGATCGTATGCTTTTTTATCTTCTTTTTCAAATTCGGAAAGTTTAATCGGTGTGCGGATACCGGCTACAACATCTTCACCCTGTGCATTAAAGAGATAGTCGCCGTAGAATACGTTTTCACCGGAGTTAGGATCGCGGGTAAAGCAAACGCCGGTTCCAGAGGTGTTTCCTTTGTTTCCGAATACCATCTGCATAACGTTTACTGCAGTGCCTTTAATACCGACAAGGTTTTCAACACGCCGGTAGGTAACAGCTTTTTCCGCCATCCACGAATTGAAAACAGCCCCGATGGCACCCCACAGCTGGGTAATGGGATCCTGCGGGAAGTCCTCTTTAATTTCTTTTTTATACAGTACTTTTGATTTTTCGATAACCTCTAAAAGTTCTTCGGCATTTACATCAGTATCGCCTATTTTTGCTTCCGCACTAGCACCGAGCCGAGCACGGGTTTTTTTCTCTTTTACCTCATCAAAAATTTCATCGAATTTTGCACGCTCAACACCCATTGCCGTTGAACCGTACATCATAATAAACCGGCGGTATGCGTCATAGGCAAAGCGCGGGTTATTCGTTTTTTTTGCCAAGCCCTCGACAGACTTATCGGTTAAGCCGAGGTTCAAAATGGTTTCCATCATACCGGGCATGGAAACAGGAGCACCAGAACGCACGGAAACAAGCAGCGGATCATCGGGATCACCTAATTTCTTTCCAGCAGCAGCTTCCAATCTTGCCAAATTTTCTTTTACGGAAGCCTCTAAACCTTCAGGGTATTTTTTGTTGTTTTGATAATACAATTGACATACTTCAGTAGTAATGGTGAAACCGGCAGGAACAGGCAGCTTAGCACGGGTCATTTCAGCCAATCCGGCACCTTTACCGCCGAGCAGTTGCTTCATTTCGCCATTCCCTTCAGCTTCGCCTTTTCCAAAAAAATATACATACTTTTCTGTTGACATTTTTCCTTCCTTAATGATAGAGGTAGAAATTAGACCTATTCCGAAATGGAAATTTCCGAACAGGTTTATTGTTACTAAAACAATACGGGTATATTATAGCGGATACTCATTCATGTCAACAAGCAATATCCTGTTCGATAGCTTCAGTGTTTGGACAGTCCCGGGCATCTTCTAAAAATTACACCCGAATTTTTAGAGATACCCTAGTATTCAAAAAAGTATAAATATATTATCATGTATAATAACACGTAGAAAAAGGATGGTATATGAAAAAAACAAAAAAATTGAAATTGAAGATACTGCTGCTTTTTTTTACGGTAACGCTGACAGCCGTTGTGCTAATCGTAAGCGGTTCTATTAACTATTCTGCAGAAAAAACACTATTGAAAAAGATGTATGCAGAAGCAGAGATGACAGAACTTCGGCATATTGAATCGCTATGTACAACAATTTTTGATAGTATAGATAATATTTTCGATACAGCCTCGCAAGAATTGCTATTTTTGCAACATACAGCGGCAATACCCTCTTATCTCCAGTCTGCCGAGCCTGAACGGACAGCAGAATCACAGCTAATAGAAAATAACATACTCCACCGTTTAGAACGTATTATACAAGCTAATCCTATCTTAATGGATATTTCTATTGGTGCAGAAATAAACGGCGGATACATTCAATATCCTCCTGTCAGCAGAAAAGCAGGGTATGATTCCCGCACAAGAGGTTGGTATAAAACAGCAAAAGCACAGCCAGACCGTGTTATTGCATTGGGTTCTTATCAAGCAAGTAGCGGTTATACAGCATTGACAGTTACAAAGGCCATACGCGATGAATCAGGGGCTGTTGTCGGTGTCATTAGCGGTGACATCAATCTTTCAGTACTTAAACAGCAAATTACACAACTAGTCAATACACAGCACGGAAAAAAAATTATGCTTGTTGAAAAAAGCGGTATTATCTCGCTTGACAGCTTGCACAGCGAGAACGATTTTAAGAAATTGGAAGAACTTGCAATTCCCTCACTAGAAAACTACCGGATTACCGATACGATACTGGCAGAAACCGCTCTTAACAATGAACCGTTTAGAATACAGAGTATTCCTTTACAAACAGCTATTTTCGATGCAGGTCTTATTCTTTTTAATCCCCAAGCTGCCTTATTGGAGTATCTCCACACTGTCCGAATTACCTTGCTGATGATTTTAGCAGCGGCGGTGCTTGTTGCTGCATTCTTTTCATTTATTATTTCAAAACGCATAAGTATATTCCTTGAAAGCATGGAAGCGGCATTAACTGAAATCTCAGAAGGATCAGGCGATCTTACCGCATCTCTTAAGGAAGTAGGTTCACGGGAAACGGCGAACATTGCCTATTATTTTAATAAAACACTTGAAAAGCTCCGCCATTCAATCTTATCCGTATGCCGGAATACACTCGATATGCAGAAAGTAAGCCATACACTCACCGTAAATGTAGCTGAAACAACTACTTCCATTGCAGAAATTTTTTCCACAATCAAAAATGTTCAGCAACAGGTTGAACATCAAAGCAGCAGTATTAATGACACTTCGGGAACCTTGCATAGCATCAATCAAACTATCAAACTTTTGAATACTGATGTTGAAATACAAACGCAAAATATACAGGAAAGTTCGCAGGCTGTCCATGAAATAGTAAACAATATTCAGTCAATGATGCAGATTCTTTCAATGAACAAAGAACGTATTGCACAGCTACAGGAAAAATCTGAATCAGCAAAGCATTCTATTAAGAATGCTGCTCAACTTACCCAAGCAATAAGCACCGAATCGGATAGCCTCATTGAAGCCAGTAATGTTATTCAGCACATTGCAAGTCAAACCAACCTTTTAGCAATGAATGCTGCCATAGAGGCTGCCCATGCGGGAGAGGCGGGAAAAGGTTTTGCAGTTGTTGCAACTGAAATTAGAAAATTAGCAGAAGAATCGAGTGCGCAGGGAAAAGCCATTACTACCGTATTAAAAAATCTTAAAACCCGTATTGATGATATTGCAGCTGATACAGCTGAGGCGCAGCAGCTTTTTATAGAGAGTTTTGAACTCACTGAATCGGTTAAAACACAAGAATATTCAATTATGGCTACCATGCAAAAACAAGCAGAGGATTCTCAACATATACTGAATGCAATGCAAACGATTAAGACCATTACGCAACAGGTTAAATCGGGAGCAGCGCAAATATTAGCAGGCAGTAACGATGCGGCAGGAGAAATGCAGCGTCTAACAGCAATTACTGCCGCTATTACCAATGATATGAATGAAATGGCATCAGATGCCGTACAAATCAATCATTCGGCGCAAGAAATAAATGAGATTACCCAAATGAATAGGGCAAATATTGAAAATTTGGTTGATGAAATGAATAAATTTAAAGTCTAAATACAGGTAGTTCATGGCGTATCGTATTGATGGAAAAAGACTTGCCCAACAGTTAAACAGTAAAACAGCAGCACAGACTGCCTTGTATTGCAAGAAGCCGCCTTGCCTTGCGGTTATCTATGTAGGAGAGGATTCAGCGTCGCAAACATATATCGCTGCTAAGCAAAAAGCCTTAAAAAAAGCGGGAATGGTCTGTACACTATACCGGTTTCCTGAAAATACGGCGGTAGAAACACTTATGAATACCGTTGCTTCCCTCAATGAATCTTCGCAGATACAGGGAATTTTAATACAGATGCCGCTTCCAGAATACATTGATGTATATGCACTTACGGCACTAATAAATCCGGTAAAAGATGTGGACGGCTTTACTCCGGTTAATCTTGGAAAGCTGCTGACCGGAAGCAACGGTTTTATTCCCTGTACGGCGCAAGCAGTTATGTACACACTACAGTCTGCTCAAATACCTGCGGCGGGTTCCCATGCAGTGGTAATCGGCAGATCATTAATAGCAGGGAAACCGCTTGCAGCATTGCTTACCCATGCCGATGCAACGGTAACACTCTGCCATAGCAAAACAAACAATCTCGCTCATATTACCCGTCAGGCAGATATTCTTATCACCGCCGCAGGCAGCCCTTCATTGATTACCGGCGATATGATCAAAAAAGGTGCTGCGGTTATTGATGTCGGTATTAACCGAATACAGGATTTTTCTACCGCAAGCGGCTATCGTGTTGTCGGTGACGCGGATTTTAAATCGGTACAAGAAAAAGCGGGGTGGATTACACCGGTTCCGGGAGGGATAGGACCGCTCACTATTGCGATGCTGCTGAAAAATACACTCAAAGCAGCACTCCTGCAAAGCGGCTTTCCAGAGGATGTGTACTATGATGATTTTAAAACAGCTCTCTGAATCTGAGCCGCCCCGCGCCGAGATTATAATAAAAAAATCTCTATTCCGTGCAGAGCTTTTTTCTGTGAGTGATGCCGTTACCGCACGGGAATATGTGAAACAGCAGAAAGACTGCTGCCGCAATGCACGGCACATCGTCCATGCCTTTGTAATTGGAAAGCATGGAGAAATTCTCGGCTGTAGTGATGACGGAGAGCCGGCAGGCACTGCGGGGCAGCCGGTTCTTGCTGTTTTGAAAGGCAGCGGCATTACCAATGTGCTTATTACGGTAGCACGGTGGTTCGGCGGTACGCTGCTTGGTACCGGCGGTTTAGTGAAAGCGTACGCAGGTGCTGCAAAAGCAGTCCTTGAATATGCACAGACAGAGCCGCTTATTGAAACCACCTATTTTTCTTTTAGCTGCCCATACGAATCCTATCAGCGAGTTCAAAACCTCATAGAACGCGGTACTCTTCCGGTATCGGACATTACAACTGAATATGGAGAAACAGTAACAATAAGCGGCAGTGTTGCATCAATCTATTGCCGGCAACTTGCAGACTGCATTACAGAGTTGACAAAAGGCAGCACACCGGTACATTTTACCAGCTAAGACACACAGAGAGCCGACTTGTTCAATAAGCCCATTATTGAACAGATCGGCGAATTCAACATCTTATTTCAAAGTAACCAGAGGCTAGGGATGTCGGCAGGCATCTCTAAAAATCTAACCGAGTTTTTAGAGGTGCCCTGTACTCCGGTTCCCTAAAAACTTGATAAAAAAGAAGGTGATAACCAATGCAGCAGCTAAAGGAGAGATGTAAAGGCTCCGCATCAGCTATCACCTATAAGTGCAATATTAGACATGGTGAGGCTATCCTAAAAGTTAGTTACTTTTTGCTATCATACCTAAATCTCGGGAAACAGGTGAGCAAAGCTCACTTTCAAAGGCTAAGGTTTTTGGACAGCCCATCAAGTTGACGAGTTTTAAGCCGTTGAAATAGCACAACGTAAAAAATCGCCTTTCAAAGTACCCTGTTCTGAAACGGAAGTTCCCGAATAGAGTTATTATGGTAGGGTGCTTAAAACTGAGCTAGTTTTGCAAATCCCCTATTCTTTTAAACTTTTATAAATTTTTTCTATATTGGATTTCATTCTATCCATATAAGATAAATTATCTTCCGCTGTCTCAATCGTATAAATAGTTTCTACATGAGCACCTATTTCTTTTGCAAGACTTTTTGATACTTCCGGACTTACCATATATTCAGTAAATACTGTGGTTATTCCATGCTTTCTGCAATAATCAGTCAGCATAGCAAGTTGTTTTGCACTTGGCTCACCCGCAGAAAAAACATCTTCTACACTACTCTGCTCCAAACCAAAATCACGGCATAAATATCCGAATGCTGCATGACCGGTAACAAACCGCTTGTTTGGCAGTGCCGCAAATTTTTCCTGATACTCACTTAATAACATATCAGCCTCTCTAATGAAAGCATCAGCATTGGAGAGGTAAAATCCTGCATTAGCAGAATCGGCTTTAGCAAACGCATTACTAATATTCATTACCATTATCTTAGCAGAATGTAAGCTCAGCCATGCATGGGGATCAAACTCTCCATGATGACAGCAATGACCATGATGCCCGTCGGAAGAACCGTCACAATCTTCATGCTCATGATCTTCATCCAACTTAATGGGATCAATACCATGAGTAACACAGACCTCCATAAGTTTTTTATTTGTAACAGCTTTTACTGCATCTTCAAGCCACGGTTCCATGCCTAACCCGTTATATAAAACAATATCAGCATTATTGAGGAACTTCAAATCGCCTGCTTTTGGTTCAAAGTGGTGTGCTTCCATACCATCAGGAATAATAGATTTTAAATAAATCTTATCTTTTCCAACTACGGTAGCCAATTCTTTTACTGCATCAAATGTTGTTGCAACGACTAATGACCCCTGCGGTATCTGTTCAACTTTACCGCCGGCAAACATACTCGGTGCGCATATACTGCAACAGCATAACAACATAGTAATCCAAAAATATTTTTTCATATTACAATACTCCTTTTATAATAGGGCATGTCTAAAAACGGAAGTTTTTGGACAGTTCCATGCACTACATCCTATTCGGAAACGAAAATTTCCAAACAGGGGCTATTTTTTCCGCTCGTTACAAAAATAGCAACGCGGAACATAAACCCGCAAAAAATCGTGCAAAAATCTTGCATTTATACCCTATTTATAAAAAAATTGCAAGCCATTTGCAGTAAAAAATGAATATTTTATATATGGAATCTTTTGACGAAAACTGTAAAAAAACGTATACTAAATGTGTATGAAACGATATAGTACGCTTCGCTGTCTCATTATCTGTATAGGCATGATTATGCAGTCAGCTGCTTTTGCAAAAACAGTAAATATTACCTTCTCTGCCGATAAACTCTTCGGATCCGGCGTAAAGGAAAAAACCGCTACAACATTAATCGGCAATGCAAAAGTTGCTGTCGATTCTTTACGCATTCAAGGTGAAAAAATTGAACTCTATGGGAAAGATTACCGATTTATAAAAGCTACAGGGACAGTAACCGGTGAAGATACTGAAAAAGGTTTTACATTTTCTGCGGCTGTATTGGAGTTTGATCGTGAAAAGGAAATTGCCGAATTTACTGGAGCTGCAAAAATCCATGATACAAAAAATAAGGTGGATACAGCAGCTGAACGGATACAGTATAATCAAAAAAATGAAACTATTTTATTACAAATGAATGTCAATTTGAAAAGTAAAGATATTGCAGCAAATGCACTTTTTGCCCTCTATTACCGCAGCACCTCTTTATTGGAATTAACAGGTAAGCCGGTTGTAAAAAAAGGAAAGGATGAATTTAAGGCAGCGCGCATTTCAGTCAACCTCAATACTGATGATATCCGGCTGGAGGGCAAGGTTTCAGGAAGCGTTACCGATGAAAGCAAACCGGAAGAAAAGCAGCCTGCAACGGAGTCCGAAAAATCACCGGTAAAAAAGGAAGAAGAATGAACGATACACCCGATAGCAGCGCGATCGAAGCAGAAACACCTTGTACACCTGAAGCAGCGCATCTCACAGCACCCATCGGCAGCGGCATCGAAGCTCTTTCTGAAGCCGATCAAACAGATACTGTTGAAACCGGTTATCGCCCCGAAACGGAACCGGCTGCTTCTGAAACGTATGCAGCACCGAAAACGTATAGTGTCCTCAAAGTAGACGGACTTAATAAATATTTTAGAAAAAAGCACGCTGTCAGGAATGTTACGTTTTCTATGAAACAAGGGGAGGTGGTGGGCTTACTTGGTCCGAACGGTGCAGGGAAAACCACCAGTTTTTACATGATTGTCGGCTTTTATACACCGAATGCAGGCGGTATCTATCTCGATGATACACCGATCACCCATCTGCCAATGTACAAGCGCGCCAGAATAGGTATTTCATATTTACCGCAAGAAGCCTCTGTATTTAGAAAACTATCCGTTGAACAAAATATTGATGCAATCCTAGAAATGCGCAAAGATCTTTCCCGCGCTCAGCGAAAAGAAAAACTAGAGTTTTTACTGGAAGAATTTGGTATTACCGGTAATAGGAAGCAACCTACCTACACCCTTTCAGGGGGAGAACGCCGCCGGACGGAAATTGCCCGCGCACTCGCCATCGAACCAAAGTTTTTGCTGCTTGATGAACCATTCGCCGGCATTGACCCTATCGCTGTCCATGATATAAAAGCAATCATACGGATGCTGTCTCAACAAAATATCGGGGTACTTATTACCGACCATAATGTGCGCGATACACTGGAAATAACCGATCGGGCATATATTATTAACAAGGGTGAAATTGTTGAAAAAGGCTCCCGCGATATGATTTTACAATCAGAAATTGCCCGAAAAGTATATCTTGGCGAAGAATTTCGTATGTGATACAGTAGCCCCATTCCGAAACGGACGTTACGGAATAGGACTGCTATCCAAAACTACCGGTTTATTAAAAGGAGCTTGGTTTATGAAAAAAATTACTACTATAATATGTGCAGCAATTATTCTTTCTCTTTCAAGCTGGGCGGAGGGAGCCGATGCTGCCTATCCAATCCTTGAGCAAGTATTCCAGCAACTTCCGCTACAAGAAAATACCTGTACACTTCTTACGAATGAACAGCTCACCATATTATTAGATGCAGCCGCAGAACAGCAGTTGAATTTATTTGAACTGCTTGATTGTTTTTATCGGTATTTGTCCGTCCGATCGCTACGTGTAGAAATTTCCGGTGATTCTTTGCGGAATCTTCAATCTGTCTTTGACTACGGCGGACACCCGATTATCTTGCTGCTGCCGGTTGATAAAATTATCAAAATGCAAACAGGTGCTTCCTTTACAAATAACGAAAAGGCACTTGATATTTATCTTGATTCTGCATACAGTGCTTATATTGATATTGCCACCGCCTTATATGAACCCCGGTGCGGCTTTGAGAAAATAGAACCCTTAGTTTTTTCACAGGCATACGGTATGCGGATAAAAAAATGGGGGATTAAAAAATATTTAGATAGAATTCATCTGTATGAACCGCGTAAAGCTGCCGTATATGCAAAAAAATTTTATAAACCTAAGCGATGGGGTCTTGGAGCAGTTCAACGTTTATCGGCACAATAAAAATTTTATCTGTCCAATTGCGGGCATATATAAAGACTTAATTTTAAACTCGTCAGGGGATGCCGATGGCATCAGTATCTTTGACTATAAGCGAGGTGTGTATGCTTTTAGAACGATCTGCTGGAATATTATTACATCCTACGTCATTACCGAATAATGAAGGTATTGGAACGTTAGGAAAAAGTGCATATCAATTTATTGATTGGCTGCATAGTGCTAAAATAGGATTATGGCAGGTTTTGCCGCTTGGACCAACCGGCTATGGAGACTCTCCGTATGCATCTTTCTCAAGTTTTGCAGGAAATCCCTTACTTATCGACTTAGATATGCTTGTTGAGCAAGGTCTTTTAGAAAAAGAAGATATACAGCTGCCTGAATGGCTCTCTTCAGACGGTGATATAGATTTCGGCTCCGTTGTATACTGGAAAATACCGCTCTTGAAAAAAGCTGCACGCTGTTTCCTTGATAAAAAAGAGGCTCCCTATATACACTATACTAATTTTTGCAGCGGAAAAAAGCATTTACATGAATACGCACTCTTTATGTCAATTAAAGAAGTATACGATAAAAAAGCAGCGGAAGCCTCTCTATTTGGAAAACTTTGGAATAACTATTGGCCGAAAGAGCTTGCTCTCCATCAAGCAGACGCACTTGCCGCATGGGAAACTGCCCATGCGGATGCAATTGAGATTCAAAAGGTTATTCAATTCTTTTTCTTTGAACAATGGCGGAAGCTAAAAACCTATGCGCATCAAAAAAATATCCTTATTATTGGCGATATTCCTATTTTTGTTGCCCCTGATTCTTCTGATGTCTGGGCAAACCAGTCTTTGTTTCAGCTTACGAAAGATGGCGTACCTACAGTTGTTGCCGGTGTTCCGCCTGACTATTTTAGTGCAACAGGGCAGCTTTGGGGAAATCCGCTGTATAATTGGGATAAGATGAAAGAGGAAAAATACCGATGGTGGCTTGATAGAATTGATGCCTGTCTTGAGCTGGTAGATTATATCCGTATCGACCATTTCCGCGGGTTTGAATCCTACTGGGCAGTGCCGTTCGGTGCAGAAACGGCAATAGACGGTCAGTGGCTGCCTGGTCCCGATCATGACTTTTTTGAAGCTGTCCAGCGAGCACTGCTTAAAAAAGATCCGCGGTATGCAGCTGCATTGCCGATTATTGCTGAAGACCTCGGCGTTATTACTCCGCAGGTAGAACGGCTCCGTGATGATTTTCATCTTCCGGGTATGAAAATCCTGCAATTTGCTTTTAGTGCAGCAGATGTCAATGAAAGCGGATTTACGAATGCGTTTTTGCCGCATACTTACACAAAAAGCTCTGTTGTCTATACCGGTACGCATGATAATACTACTCTGCGGGCATGGATTGATACGCTTTCCCGCGAAGATTTTTCTGTTATGCTTTCATATCTGACCGGTGAACAAACAACGGATGAAGTGCTTGATGAGCTTTTTGCAGAAAATCAAGAAAATGCAGCAGCAATGAAAGATGAACTATGCGGCTTACTCATAAAAGCAGCTTTTATGTCAGTCTCTGTGTTTGCTGTTATTCCGTTCCAAGACCTGTACGCATTGGGCAAAGAAGCGCGGATCAATGAACCGTCAACACTCGGCAAGAATTGGGTATGGAGAATGAAGTCGGAATTGCTCACAGCCGAATGCGCTGGATGGCTTGCTCATCTCGTTACCGTTTCGGGCCGCACTGTTTCGGATCATATGCTTCGTCCCTCTACAGAAACAGAAGGGAACGGGGCTGTCCAAAAACCTTAGTCTTTGGTGGTGAGCTGTGCTCACCTGTTTCCTTAAATTTATATGTGATGTTATACTAATACATGTACAAGGACGTACATGTATTAGCCACGAGTTTCGGCATCGCCGAAACAATGTTGTGCTGACAGGATGTCAGTGATTCCAAACAGTATTGAGTTTTTCTAACAAAAAACTCAAAGTTCAGGAATGAACACAGACGTTCATTCCTGAACGATGCCATCCATGGCGGTTTTGGTGTCATTACTGCATAACGACTTACATTAGAACTCGTGATCAGCTTTGCTGATAGGGTATCTGCAAAAAATCTATACCTGAGTTTTTTGCAGAAGTCCCTTATTCTTTCTGAAAAGGAGATTGATTGAATGAAAGCCCTACCCCCCCCCCCCCCCTATTTATGCATAAACAATGCATACTTCAGAATGCTCAAATAATTAACATCGCCTTACCAATTATGTATTATAGAGGAGGCATACAGTGAAAAAGTGCTTTTCCCTCCGCTATAAATTGATTCTTATTTTCGGATTGTTGGTTGCATCAGCGTCCGTTATCGAAATTTTTTTTGCAATTAAAACAGCGCGTAAAGCGGTAACAGAAAAAGTAGAAGCAAATCTTGTTGACAAAGCAGCTGATACGGCGGCTATCATTGACGGACGGGTGAATGCCCTCTTTCAGTTTCTTGAAGGCGTTGCGCGGATGCCCTCTTTACGTAACGAACTGGTTACTGATGCTGAAAAGGCCGCTTTTTTGGAAAAAGAAGCCGCTTTTCATCCCCTTATCCGGTATTTACAGCTGACAAATGCGCAGGGAATGACGCTTGTTGCAGGTAGTCTTTTGAGTAATGCGAATGAGAAATGGTTTCAGACTGCAATACAAGGAGGTAAAGGTATTTCCGAACCCTTTCCCTCCGCGGTCAAAAACGAAGGATTGATTATTATTTTATCAGTTCCGATATATAACGACCGTAATATGGTAGTAGGAACGCTTGATGCCATTATCAATGGACTCTGGCTGTCTGAGCAAATCAAAGATATTGTAGTAGGAAAAACAGGAAGCTGTACTATCGTAGGACAAGCAAAAATAACTATTGCAGATAGAGATACACAATTAGTGATGAGTCAAATAAATATGGAAGAAAAAGCGAAAAAGGATCCTACTTTGAGTTCTCTTATAGCTTTCATAAATATGGTACTTGAAATTGATACACCATCAGTAGGGTATTACGAATACAATGGTATAAATAAAATCGCCTCGTATGCTACTATGAAAACTACTAGTTGGAAAGTTGTAATAGCTGCTCCCAAAGACGAGTTTATGGGAACGGTAAACTCACTGCGAACCTCGCTGATGAGCATCGGCGCAATAATTCTCCTTATAACGTTGATCATTGTGTATATGGCAGCCGGCTCAATGGTAAAGCCCATTGAAACAGTGGTTTTTGCACTCAAAGATATTGCACAGGGCAATGGTGATTTAACCGTTCGGCTGCCGGTTACCGGTAACGATGAGATTACCGATATGTCTGAATATTTTAATGAAACGATCGAAAAAATCGGAGGTTCTATCCGGCAAGTAGGTATAAATAGTAATATAATGGAAGATATTGGCAACGATCTTGCTTCTAACATGACCGAGACTGCCAGTGCGGTACATGAAATTAGTGCCAATATCGACGGGGTGAAACATCAAGCACTGACTCAAGCTGCCAGCGTTACCGAAACGGCTGCAACCATCGAGGAGATTGTCCGCACGATTAAGCAACTGAACAACAGCATTGAAACGCAGGCAGCTTCTGTTTCTCAGTCTTCCAGCGCAGTTGAACAAATGGTTGCTAACATTGCCGCTATTGGGCAAACGCTTGATAAAACTGATGAGGCGATTAAAAGTCTTACAGCCGCAACCGGCGACGGTAAAGCAACACTCATAACCTCCAATACTGTTACGCAGAAAATTGCAGAAGAATCCGGTTCGCTCATGGAAGCAAGCAGTGTTATTCAGCATATCGCCTCGCAAACAAATCTGTTAGCGATGAATGCCGCTATCGAAGCCGCTCATGCAGGGGAGGCCGGCAAGGGCTTTGCCGTTGTTGCAGACGAAATCCGCAAACTTGCCGAGGAGTCATCATCACAGGGGAAAACCATCACCGCAACGCTTAAAACCTTGAGCGGTGAAATTGAAACCCTCTCCGCCTCGTCAAAAACAGTAGAGGCAAAGTTTAATGCAATTTTCACCCTTACAGAACAGGTAAAAGAAATGAGCGCACGGCTTACCGAAGCGATGCGCGAGCAGGAAAACGGCAGCAAAGAAGTGCTCATTGCAATAAAGAGCATCAACACGGTAACTACAGAAGTACAGGCAGGTTCAGAAGAAATGCTGAAAGGTGGAGAGGGCGTTGCTTCCGAAATGCAAAAACTCGACGGTCTTACCCGCCTCATCACCGAAAGCATGAATGAAATGGCATCCGGCGCGGTACAAATTAACAACGCCGTACATGAAGTAACCGAGATTACACAGAAGAATAAGGTAAGTATTGAGCAGTTAGCGGGAGAAGTAAGCAAGTTTAAGGTTTAGCTTTCAGAACGGACACGGATGTCCGAGGTATGAAACAGAAGTAAGTTTGCTGCGTCGTTAGGCAAAAAAGTGTCCTCAACGTATCAAGGATACGCCTGCGGTACTTTTTTGTCTAACTCCTTGTAATTTCAGAACCGCTACGGATGGCGGTGGTTCCATACAGGAGCGATGTTACGCTAAAAAGGACTCGCACTGTGCGGCTAAAAGCTCAAACGGGCTTTGAGCCATCCGCTGGTAAATGTGTGCATACGGGAGAACGTACTGGTTTCAGAGCGACCCTTAGTGTACACATCCGCTCCGCCACTTATCGTAAGTAAGTCAGATAGGGCATAGGACACCGAATACGAGCTTCCTGTTCCGCCATCAGTAACTGCAACTAACCCTGAAGCAGCAATTTTAAGCCGCTCGCGGAGTAGTGTTTTCGATATATTGAGCGATACCGTTCCTTCATGGATTCCTCTTTCAAGTTCATCTTTTTTACAAAATACAAGGTCTTCAAAATATTGCATACTGATTCCCCAGCCGCTTCTATTCCAATCAAGACCTGCAAGCAGCAATAGTTGATTCTTTTTCAACGGTTTAGGGAGCTGCATTGAACCGGTATTATGCGAAGATGCTTCAAAATACTTATCAAATACGTAAGCAGTTTCAAAACGGAATACAAAATCGCCGACAGGAATTGCAGCATCGCAGCCAATAGTACCAATCCGGTAGTATTCAGGGGTTATTGAAACTACCGGAATAGTACCGGTTATGTGCAGTGCTCGTTTAAAAAGCGGTGTTTTATCCCAGCCATAAAATCCCGAAATTGAAAAATCCAAGGCGGGTAAAAAGAAAGCAAAACGGGCTGCTGCTTCCGTATCAATAAACCGGCGGGGGTACCGCGCAGGTTCAAGTTTTTTCATAACAGGATATGCAGAGGTATCAATAGTAAAAAACGGTTTTTCTGATGACTGTGCATATTCAAAATCAAATGGCGGCAGCACATCAGGAGTAAAAAATGGGACAAAGACTGTTTCAAGGGTAAAAATATCATGCAATACCCGAAACTTAACCGCATCACTTGCAATTTTAGTATCCGGTACTGCAATCACCTCACGCATATCACGTGCAGTAAGCCGGTCTGTTAAGCGGAAGCCGTCTGCCTGTCCCCATGCAATAAACTGCCGCCCTAGACAGATGTCCCAATTAACAGCACGATAGGTGCAATAGGCTTCTTGGAGTGTAAATCCTGTCCTTTGCGGTGTTAGATGGTTGTACTCCGCTGCCGCTGAAATATGGGCTGAGGTATTTTGAAAGGATATATCAGCAAACAGGTTCGCAAAAGTACGTGAAGCGGAATATTCAAAAGGCTGCATCAATTGTATACTGTGCGCTGTTTCCACGACCCCGCCAAATCTTACAGCAAGATCAGTTTCTTCCGCATCAAAATACTCCTCCGTTGAATATTCTTCCGGCGAGGCGGCTTCAGCACGCGTTTCTGCACCGCTAGTGCTGCCGGCATCCTGTGCTGGATCGCCTGTCTGTCCAGTATGTACTGCTGCCGGTTCATCTACCGCCTCCGGTATGCTTTGCGCCGAAACCGGCAGCGGCATACATAACAGGATAAAACCGACAGCATATAGCCCAATAAGGCGGATAGTTTTCTGCAATCCTGATACGATTCCTATACTCAAACTCTTAATTAAATCACTATTGTATAAAAACTTATCAAGTTTATTCAGGCATCTATCAACGCAGCTGGAGCTGATAGCATTGTTTCCATGATAAAAGAATTTTTGTTTCATGTTACTACCATTTTGCATACTCTTACCGTACAGCACCAGCTTCTAATGATGAAGCTCTAAAAAGGGTGTCAGGTATAGGTCTATTGTATTCTGACTGTAAGATTGTAATAAGGGTACGGTGTTTCGTTTGTACATTTTCCATACTCATTTTTTTAGCTACCCAAAAACCATCCTGTTTTTCCAAATTGGAAATTGTCAGTACCTTTAACAGCATATCTTTACTATCATAAAACTCAGCCTTTATCTGCGAAAGGCTTTCTTGATCAATCCACATAATACATTTTGAGTATTGCTTTTTTATAAGAGGCTTGCAATTGATTTTCCAGCAATGTTTTCCGTCAACTGCTTCCGTATCAAGCAGTGTGTATTCATAATCCGAAAGCTTATGTCCGCCCATATCATCATAAGTAAACTCACTCCCCATAAACGACTCACCAGATCCTGAACCGCTAATCCGGCGGACTTTTTTCATTGCAGGAATATAAAGCCAGCGATCATCATCTTTTTGCGCTTTATAAGACACAGAAAGATACCCAACACCCTTTACATCCGCCGGTTTCAGAAAGCTCATCACCTGCTTTGTTTCACTGTCATATTCTTTTTTATGCAGCAAAATACTCCGAACCCGAGCTTTCCCTTTTGCATTGATCAGAGTCATTTCCAATTTTATCGTACTGGTAACCGGCTGCGGGCGTTCATCCGCTTTTTTCATAATAGCGAATCCGGTTAATTCTTCTGCACCGCAAAAAGATAGTATTGTACTCAATACCAATACAAAAAATCCCCATTTTTTCATATACTTCTCCTTATATTAGAGGATGTCCCAAAAGTGGTTTCTTTCGAGACATCCCCATGATCATCAAAACAATCAAATCAGATATTCTCCGTAGACTGACACTCACACGAGATTAGGGGTATCTCTAAAAACGGAAGTTTTTAGAGGTTCCCTAATAGATACCCCGAATGTACGGCATTATTAAGGCGGAAGCCGTTTGCAACAATGTTGATAGTAATGCATTTATGCAATCTATCATAGGATTCTCCTGCCTTAAAATCTGCTGTATACATTTTTGCCCAGTAAAAGAGGGTGCGCTGTACAAATGATGGATGCCATGCCGCTTGTATTTCTATATCAATGACGGTGTTGTTTGAAAGCTTGAGTTTTATGTCGAGGATGCCGGTTTTATCAGTAAACACTTCTTTTGAAAGCTCTTTATCCATAAAGTCAAGACCCGTTATAGCATGTGGATTAAGATCAAGAATGCAGGCGAGTAAATCTTGCAAGATAGGTTTGTTTTCTTCTGCACCTAACAAGCGTTTGAATGCGTAATCGTTTGTGAGGGTTATGTGAAGTTCGTCTTCCATACACATAAAAGTATACGGCATGAACGAGTAAAATGCAATGCCTGTGGTAAACAGAGGCAGGGATTCCGTATTATAATTTTCTAAATCATTGTATGCTAATAACTTAGGTATCAAATGTAACAAAAACATAAAAATGTATAAGTTATTATAGGCTATAACTTTATAATTTAAATGCGGAATCCCTGCTAAAAACTCAGGTATAGATTTTCAGAAGATGCCCGGCAGCACAACTGATAACGAGTTTTTCATACATTTTAGTACAGCGATTGCGCCAGTCTGATAGTCAGGAAGGAATCCTCGCTGCTTATTTTTTGGGGACTGTCCAAAAAGCTCCATTTTTGGTATAGTTATGAATTATGAGTTGTATAGTATTTACCGGCGGCGGTACGGGGGGGCATATTTTTCCCGGTATTGCAGTAGCGGAAGTTTTAAAACAAGAAGCTACCATCGATATTGTCTGGATTGGAGCCAGTAAAGGGAATGATAGGAAGTATGTCGAAGCTGCCGCTATTCGTTTTTACGGTATTCCTGCGGGGAAGCTCCGCCGGTATATTAGTTTTCATAATATTATCGATATTTTTAAAGTTATCGGCGGTTTCTTTGCGTCATTCATACTGCTTTTAAAATTACGGCCGTATATTTTATTTTCCAAAGGAGGGTTTGTATCGGTACCGCCGTGTGCAGCTGCACGTTGTCTGGGAATTCCGGTTATTACCCATGAATGTGATTTTTCACCTGGACTTGCCACCAAAATTAATGCATACTTTGCAAAAAAAATTTTAACTTCATACAAAAAAACAGCTGAATTTTTCCCGCATCCCGCACAAAAGAAAATTATGTATACCGGTAACCCGGTACGGCAAGCATTTTATCATGCTGACCCAAATAAAGGAAAAAAATGTATCGGATACTCCGGCAGTAAGCCTATTCTGTTTATACAAGGAGGAAGTTTGGGTGCTGCACAAGTTAATACGCTTATTGAACATTGTATTGTGTTTTTAACGGAACATTTCTTTGTCGTACATCAAACAGGGGCAGCCCATAATGCTCATGGTGAAAAAATTAAGAAAGCCTTAGAAGCAGCAGCTCCGGAACACAGCAGCGACTATTCTTTTTTCCCGTTTATCAATGAAGAAATGCCGAATGTCCTTGCCTGTACAGATATTATTGTTTCCCGTGCCGGTGCAAATGCCTTATGGGAAGCTTCAGCTGCAGGGAAACCGCTTATTCTTATTCCGCTGGAAAAGGGAAGCAGCCGCGGTGATCAAATCGAGAATGCGGCATTTTTTGCACAAAGGGGAGCTGCCATTGTTCTGGATGCCGGCAATGCCGTACCGGAAATTTTTTGTGCAACACTGCAACGGTTAATAAATAATCGCCAAGAACTGCATACAATGGCAGCGCATTCCGCAGCACTAAGTGCGGATATTCCAGCAATAACTATTGCAAATTATCTAAAAGGTTGGATAACGCTATGAAATTTTCACTATTGGATAGTATTTTTATCGGATTATCTATCTCTATCTGTGCGAGAGCCGCATTCCGCGGCTTTATACGCGAATTTTTTTCTACCGCTGCTTTTCTTATCGCGGCACTTGCCGGAATATTATTTTATCCGGTTGTAAGCCGCTCCATAAACATACCCGATCACTCGATCATATCCGGTATTATTTCTTTTATCTTGATATTTAGTGGTATATTTATTGTGATAAAAGGCGTTCAAGTTTTTTTATCAAATATCTTCAATAATGAAATTTTAAAAGGACTTGATAGATCATTAGGTTTTTTTCTGGGTGTTGGAGAATCACTGGGCATCATTCTCATAGCCATTTTTATCCTACAAAATCAACACTATCTCGAAGTATCGAGACTATTGAATCAAAGCATAATTGTTGAGGTACTACAGCCAATGACAGCTGCTTTTCCTCAATTTCTACAGCTCATGCAAAAGACAGCAGTACAGGCGATACATGATGTTTGACACCATTGCAGCCCAGCCGGTTTGCCTCCAACTTGCCGATGATATTAGCCATAATACATTACCCTCCTCTCTTCTGTTTGCAGGTCCGGAATATGCCGGCAAGCTTACTACAGCACTTGAGCTTGCCCGTATTGTATCCTGCGAAAAAACAGGCGAACAACTCTGTAAGTGCAAGTCCTGTATGCTCCAATCGGAACTTGCCGGAACAGATGTGTTGATTATTGGAACGAAAGATATAGTTTCAGAGCTTAAAGCAGTACACCGCATGATTTTAACGGATTACACACCGGATACCCGCAGTCTTTTGATTCGCAGCGTTAGAAAACTTACTATGCGCTTTGATTCACGGCTTTGGGACAGTGATGAAAGCCGTTATCAAAAGGCAGCACCGCTTTTAGCTGATATAGAAGAACACTTGTCTGATTTTACAACACGCTATTCAGTAAATCTTGCTGCTAAAGACAAGGAAAAACTTGAAAAAACACTTGAGAAGCTGCTGAGTTCATGCGAAAAACTGCAAGAAGAGTGTTTATACAGCAGTATTCCTGTCAATCAAATTAGAAAAGCCGCTGCGTGGGTACGCATTATTCCTTCGGGGAAAAAAAAGGTTTTAATTGTAGAAAATGCTGATAAGATGCAGGAAGCTGCGCGAAATGCTTTTTTGAAAATTCTGGAAGAACCGCCGCAGTATACCCAATTTATTCTCACAACAGCACACCGCGGAGCGATTATTCCTACTATTCTATCACGTGTACGTACCTATGTATTTTATGAAAGGAATGCCGACATTCAAAAAAGCATCATCAGCACTGTATTCCATGACGAAACATACTGCCGCAGTGAACATGCTATTCTCCATATTGGGACATATTTACAAACTTTTTTACCAGTTCCTCATGAGCTATTTTTTGAAGCTGCCGCTTGTTTTTGGGAATACATTTTTCAAAACTGTAACCAAGCCTCTCTGCAATCGCTTTCTTTGGTGCAGTGCATCAGCACTTACCGGAAATTCCATACTCCGCAGACTATGCAAACGATTGCAGATATGGTAAAGGCACTGCACGGCTGTAAACCCCATCGCCTTTATACACTTTTTCTCTATGCAGTATCGAGTTTTTTACAGCAAAGTATTAGAACCGGAAGCTGCCCTTCCTTTGAACTCGAATATTATGCAATCTTTTCACAATACTTGCAAGATGCAGTACAGGTTGTTGAAATATTCAACCTTAATCCTCAAGCTGCACTGGAAAATCTTGCAGACCAAACAATACAGCTCTTCTGCGAACAGTAATGGTAAACGAGTTTCCCTGAAAAATTCACTTCCCCATAATAATAAATAACCGTCACATCAACACACACTTTCTCAAAGTTTCTTCATTTCATTGAGTAAGGGGCAGCGGAAAACACTACAGTTCGAAAGAGTCGATGCAGATACAGGTAATCTGTCTATAATCCCATTGAATTGCCGGGTTTTATTCCTGAGTAGAAGTAAAGCGTATCTTTATCTTCATCAAATACACCCTTTAATCTATGGGCTTCTTCAACAAGATCAGGGCTATCTTTGATAACAGTATCAATCGCATCCAGCATTGCAAGGTTCTTATTTACAATCAACTCAGACTTTTTTGCAAGACCTTGCAGCCGGCAAGACAAGTTGATACCGTACCCAACATAATCACGGTACTTTAAAGCAGATGCCTCAGCAGAAATTTCATATTTATACACTTTCTCCATTACCAGCGCACCGCCAAGACCTAATTCGGGATAAGGTTTAAATAATTCTTCACCGAGAAATTCCGTATAGGTTTGAAAAACCATTAACGCTTCCCCTAATGTGGTTGGATTAGTTTCATCCCAAATGACAAGCGCACCGTCACCAAGGAGCTTATAATAGGAGCAGCCGTATCCGAATTGATTAACGCACGATAAAAAGTTTGAAGTAAACAATGTAATAAGCGAAAATACGGTTTTTTCATCATGCGCACAAAGGAAATTACTGAATCCGCGGACATCAACGCACAAAATCAGTGCATTCGGCTTTACATCACCAAGATATACATTATCAAATATATCTATCGGCATTTTCTTCAAACCAGCAAGTGTTGAAGAATCCAACTCAACTGTTCCGTTTTCCGGATTAAAAAATACTAGGTTTTTAATATCTTCTGTGTCCATTTGTTCTTAGTGTATCACGTCTTTGGTAAAAATACAAGATAGATGCAATCAAAATTCCTTTTTTGCGGCAATGCCTCTTACAGTGCATACCCCGTTCTCCAGTAATTACCCGAAGTTGACATATTGAAACCTTCCATGATAATATATGTAATATTTTCTCAGCCGCTGCACAAATGATATGTATTTGAGCATCTGCAAAAACTCAGGTATAGATTTTTATAAGATGCTTCATCTGCAAAGCTGATAGGGCATCTCTAAAAAGCTAACCGAGTTTTTTGCAGATGCCCTGAAGTCTTTAGACAGCCCTGCTAAAAACAGAGATTTTTAGCAGTTCCCAATTACTAAATAGGAGAAAACGATGGACGGGATATATTATTTTATTGACTTAATGCAAAAAGGGAAAGCAGTTAATTATGTTATTCTTATGCTATATCTTATCACACTTGCTGCAGCAGCAGAGCGGGCAGTATACTATACCCTTACACGATATAAGCGGAATGGACTAGTGAGTTTACTGAAACTGCTTAGTATAGCACATACAAGTAAATCACCACTATCAAAAGAACTATTTAATCAGAAAAATGTAAAAAATTCATGGATTCCAGATTTGGCAAATGTTTTTTTTGAATATCGTACTGCCGACCGCGCAATTCTTGAAGAAGCCTTTGAACGTGCTGTACAACAAATCATTGCCGCTCAAGAACGGGGCTTTATTTTACTATCCCGCATTGCAGCGGTTGCTCCGCTGTTGGGCTTACTCGGCACCGTTACCGGATTAATGGCAGCTTTTCAAAAGATTGCCTCATTGGGTGGTAATGTAGACATTACTGTTCTTTCAGGAGGCATCTGGGAAGCAATGATTACCACTGCAACCGGTTTAGTAACAGCAATTTGCGCATTCACACTTTATGAAATATTTGATTGGCTGAATATGCGCCGTGTCCGTGATATGGAGCAGTTTGTTTCGGTTCTTACTGAGCAGTATATATCATCTAACGCAGCCGCGGATTGTATTACAGAAAATACTTTACAAGGAACACCTGATGAAACGCTTTAAACCTTCACGGCGCACAGCAGACATAAATATTACTTCACTGATTGATGTTGTATTTATTCTACTGATTTTTTTTATGATCGGTTCTACATTTGAAAAACCTGTTATGAAAGTTGCCCTCCCTGAAGCAGAAACCGGAATACCGGTACGGGAAAAAAATATTGAGATCATTGTTAATAAAAAAGGAGAGGTCTACATAGGCATGAAGCAATATTCATTACCCGAACTGGAGATTTTCTTAAAAAAGCATATTGCAGAAAATCCCGCAGCAGGAGCATTTCTTTCATGTGATAAAGACTTAGCCTTTAAAAGTTTTGTTGAAGTAATGGATGTGCTTAATAAAAGCGGTGTACGGAATGCGGCGGTAAAACATGAATATCCACAAAACTAACAGTATTACCGCAGCGGTATTTTTTTTCACGGTCTTTCTGCACTTTTTTGTCATTGCGGTTGCCTTTTTACACGTCTCCCGTATACAACCGCCCATGGTGCAAACACAGTTTGTGATGCACAGTATCCCCAAACCGGTCATACCAGCTGCACCGCCGCGCTCCAGTCCGCCAAAAAAACCAATGCAGCCGCAGCCTACGCAAAAACCGGCAACAAAACCGCTCCCCAAACCCGTAGTGCCTACCCCTAAGCCGCCAGTAGAAGCGCAGCCAATCCGCCAAGAAGCGGCTGCTGTTTCGGAAACACAGACAGAAGCGACCGAACAAACCGGCGCAGCCCAAGAAATGGGCAGTGCGGATGAAGCCGCATACGATTCCGGAAACAGCGGCGAAAGTATAACCGTAGATTTTAAGCAAATGATTTTACAGCGTATTGCAGAGAAAAAAATATACCCCAAAGCAGCACGAAAACGTAATCAAGAAGGTTCCGTAACCATTGCCATCGTTGTTTTAAAATCAGGGCAACTTGCCGATGTACACATTACATCGCCATGCAGTTATAAATTTTTAAATGAAGCAGCACTTGCAAGTGTCCGCTCAGCAGCACCTTTTCCGCTTGACGATACCGCTCCGGAAAAAATAGAGCTTACTGTAACGCTTGAGTACCGTTTAGAAGGATAATTGCAGTTAAGTAAGTAATCAGCATTAGTTTATACAACATACTCATTGCAGCTTCCCGTTCTATTATCATTTCGATTATAGTATGATAATCAGGGGAAAGATAAAAAAATTAGGATTAACACCAGAGCAGTATGCAAATTTAGAAAATAGTTTTCGCAATGGAGGGCACCATTGTTTTTGTATGCGCTGTCGTACTGTTCTTCTGAAAGGCAAAGGACTATGCCAGTACAGATACACTTTTCTATGCCGCCAATCGAATTTTAGCGGCAGTACAACTGTATAAGATAATTTTTCTCTTTAAAATAAAAATATATGTATTTAAAATAGTGCAAAAAATAATGTAAAATATCAGACAATGGTACATGAAATAGTATACAAATATGCTAAAAGATATAGTTACACAATTTGATACGTATAAAAATTAACCTAACACCTGATTCAACCTGAAATTACGAATAAGCCGCAAACGCAGGCAAAATGGTCGCCTCTGCTTTAAAATCTTTATTCCTCAAGATATTAAACCTGTTCAGAAACAGAAAGTTCCGAACAGGTTTAGTCGGATGCCTCAGTCTAAAACTCATCAAACGGCTGTGCGGATTCCGGCGATTGTACCGTTTCCGGCGGCAGCACTGCAGGGCTATTTACTTCCTCAGAAGATTTTTCAATATCCTCTATCGGATTACTTTCTTCATCGCTATCAAACTTTTCATGCTCGCTCCGTAAGGTATTTACCAGCTCAATAAGCATATCATCACTTACCACAGTAAGGAAATCTTTACATTGTGCCGGCGAAACAGCAAGACAGATTGCAGGGCTGCTATACCCGTCTTCTGAAGATTCCGTGTCACTCGCAATAATAAAATACGGACGCTGGGGCGTAATAAACCGGTATTCAAACCGTACTGTTATTAATGTAGAATGAGCTGAACCGAAAATCCCCCAGCTCATTGCAGAGCGGGTAGTGCCGAATGAACCTTTTTTCTTTGCACCCTCCGATGTAAGCTGCTGTGTTTTAAAATCCGTCAAATAGGTCTCAATAGCTTTTTTCAGTGCACAACGATCATCCTTATCAAGATATATCCAAATATTATCCCCCATAAATTTATGGTGAAACCGAATAAGATTTGTTGTCGGTTCAAATATAAAAGACACGTTTCTTGGTGCAAGATCATTTGAAAACCTTTTCACAATATTCAAATGCAATGTTCCCAAATTCTGAGGAGGAAAATCGCCTAAGAAGTCCGGATCATCAGTTGCCGGTGATGAAGCACACCCCATTATAGCAGTTAGAATAATAGGAAAAAACACCACTGTAAATACAGCTTTGAAATTAAAAACAGATCGCATAACCACTCCATACACATACAATAATAATAGACTTATTCGATAGCTCCGTCATCAAACAGGCTGACAAGTTCAAACATCTCATTTTAATATAAGCATTGCAAGAGAGCCTCAAGCAGCCCCAAGCGGGAACCAGCGTTCCGCACTTATGCATGGGAACGGGGATGTCCAAAAACTGAAAGCCTATCGGCTTTTTCTGTACGAAAATGATTGATTATATCCGCTTTAGCGGATATATCCGCCAAAGCGGATTGCGAAACAGTTTTTGGAGATGAGCTTTGCTCACCTGTTTCCTTAGATTTAGATGCGATGCTCACCGGTTTTCCATAGATCGAATTTGTAATGCTCCTATAAACCCTAATACTAGGGGAAATCACGCTTCTATGCAAGACCTTTTACCAATAATTTCCCGCTACATGGGGATGAAAATACCTTCTCCCCACCAAATCCCTAAAGAAATAGCAAAAAGTAGTATGCAGAGCAAGCATTTCCATTTATAATAGAAAGTATTTGAAAGTTTTATGATACCGGCTTCTGCCGGTCATCTGATGAGGGGTTACTATGAATTTCACAACAATTTCAAAATCGTTTCGATACGTACGATCTGTACTACTGGCATGTTATTTCCTATATTCAGCAGTATTAGGGTATGCGCAAGAAAGTACACACGCAAGCACAACCGAGGATATGCAGGAAGCAGTACAGGATGGAAACGGAATAGAAAATACTACGCCGGTGCTTTTACCGGAAGCAGCAGTCCATAGCGAAGAACAGTACCGAATCTCGGATATTCATTACGATATAAAAGGATGGACACGGCAATATCCGCTTTCGCGTGCTGTTCCAATTGATAAAAAGAAAGTATTTCCAAGCGAAGCTGCTCTATCCGAGTATATTGCATTATTAAAAAAAGACTTACATAATATCCGCACAATAGAATCCGTTGAAATTTCTACAGAGTACGGTGCAGCTGATAATGGAATTATACCAGTCATGCTTACGGTACGCATAAAAGATTCGTGGAATTTTATTGCAGTCCCCTATCCTTCCTTTGATTCAAACAGCGGTTTTAAATTTAAAATTAAAATGCAAGATTTTAATTTTTTTGGCTCATTGCAGCCTATAAAAGCTGATCTGATTTATCAATCAACAGAATCAGGACATTCGCTTTTTTCATCAGGAGTACATTTTACCTTTCCTTTTAAAGCCTCTCCATTCGATATGTCATGGATAACCAACTTTGAATTTATAACCGCTTTTGACAAGCATCCAAAGGTTGTTTTTGGAAGCGGATTGCAAGCAGGATATACCTATAAAAATTTTACCGTCTGTTTTGGCGCAACACCCGAAATTGTTATCAACGACCGAAGTACTGATATACAGCCCGATGGTCAGCCAAAAACGCCGCCTCCAAGCGGATCCGGAGGGGGAAAAGCCGATAGCGGAACAACCGAGCCATCTGCAAACCCTATGGGGTATCTTTATCCTCAAGATAGATACTATTTCCACACAAAATTCTATCTTTTTGCTCCTATCAAAATTGCACAGATAAAAAATTTTGCTGCATTACATTGGACACCCTACATTGATGTGTCGGGGAATTGGGCGTTTGACGGCATACAAGCAAAACAGATCAAAGGCTGGACACTCCATTGGCAGCATGATTTAGCACTTTCACACATTGACTGGGTAGGGAATTTCAGAAAAGGACTGTCTTTTTCTGTAGACAATAGCTATTCGTATAATTTGTATAAACAGGATAAAATAGATGTCTCTTTCGGTACAAAGGCGACTGGATTTTATCCATTTATCAATAGAGTAGGACTTTACGGTAGAATGCAGTTATTTTATAACTTGTACAAAGTTCAAAGTGATAGGGCAGGCGTAGCCTTACGAGGTATTTTGAATAAACGGCTCTCGACAGATACCGCGATTGCCTTTAACTTTGATCTTCCGATACGAGTAGCAACACTGGATTTTGTAGAAATAACAGAAATTCCGTGGACACGTGTATTCAACTGTGATATTCAACTAGTACCGTTTTTTGATTTTGCGTGGGTACATGATACAAAAACTAATCGTTACTATCATCCGGCAGACGGGTGGTATTCAGGCGGTATGGAAGTCATTGTATTCCCCAAAAAGATGCGTAGTATTTATGTGCGGGCAAGCGTGGGGCTTGATCTTGCTGAGCTAAAGAATGTTCCGGGTTTGAATAAATTGAAAGGAAGAGCAAAACGGGATGGAGCACCCATTTCAGAAATATTTATCGGGATTGGAACACATTATTAGCAGGAGTGAGGGGCTATCTTTTAAAAGAGCCAGCTTGGATAGCCCTTATTTATTTTCGCCTCCGTGTAATCCGCTGTAATACGTTCACTGCAAAGTTTGTGAGGAACGGATCTTTTGTCAACAGCATTTCTAAAATAACCAATATGGCAAAAAGCAGTGCAGAGAGCGCAAGCGGTATGCCCTGTGCAATAATCCGGTTAAAATGTGCAAATGGCGTATACACATAGCTTTGCAAAAACATACAGGGAAGTGCTGCAACACAAGAAAAAAGGACCATCCTCAACACAAAAGGCAGCCAGCGGCGAATAAAATTCAAAAACTCAATTTGTTTATTTTGTTGTAAAAAGAAGAAAAGCAATCCTGTATTTACTGCACTTGCAATGCTTAATGCCGCAGCGATACCGCCGCATCCCATAAACGGCGCAAGAAGTGCTGCAAAAATAATATTAACCGTAAAACAAATAATTCCTGCAACGGTAGGACTCTTTGTATCACTTTGCGCATAAAAAGCTGCCGTTAGTATTCTATTAAATGCAATAAAAAATAATCCGGCAATATGCCAGCGGAATGCTTCAAGAGTAAGCCGGACTGATTCATCATTAAAAAGCCGTGTTTTGTATACCAGTATAATAAGATGCTCTCCTGAAAAGAGCAAAAAAAACGCCGCAGGAATAGTAATAAACGCAATAATCTGTGCAGCATTCAATAATAACTGCTGAAACGGCTTCCATTGGTGTTGAGCTGCCATTGCAGATAAGTCCGGTAAAATAACCGTACCAACCGATACAGCAAAAATCCCAAGAATAAGCTCTTGCAGCCGGATAGAGTATTGTAAACTTGAAGCAACACCTACGCCTGAGTAGGTTGCAAGTGCTGTAGAAACAAGATCGTTGATCTGATATACCGCAGTCCCGATCAATGTCGGAATAATCAGACGAAAAATTTTTTGCGTACCTTTATTGGCAAATACTTTTTTCAGCGGAATAACACGAAAAGTAAAACCAGCGCGTAGTACAAACGGCAACTGAAACAGCATTTGCAGCGTTCCGCCAATTACAACCCCTATCGACATTGCAAGGGCAGGATCCCCTACCGGCTTTGCCAGTGCCATCGTACTGCTGATAACCGCAAGATTAAATAAAATAGGCGTTAATCCGCTTGCTAAAAAAATACGCACCCCATTAAGAATACCTTGGAAAAATGCCGCAACAGAAATAAGCAGCAAATAAGGAAACATGATACGAGTCAGAAAAACGGTTTCGGTGAAATCAGCTATTTTTGGGAAAAATACAGAAACAATGATACCGCTTCCTGCCATTCCCAGCAGCATTGCAGCAGTTGCCGCAAAAGAAAACAGGGTAAAACATGCTGATAAAAATGTTTTTAACTCGGTAGTTTTTACCGCGCTGGTTCTATCATCTCCAAGATAATCTTGAAACGTTGGAATAAACGCAACGGTCATAGTATTTTCTGCGAAAATACGGCGCAGTAAATTGGGAATCATAAAAGCAACGGTAAAAGCGTCGGCAAGTGGACCAGTTCCCAAAAAAGCCGATTTTATCCCCTCTCTTACCAAACCGAGAATGCGGGAAATAAGTGTTAATAATGAAAGACTAATCCCGCTTTTTAATAACGATTTTCTGTTAGACATAGCATCCAGCACTCACAAAGTCTTTCATAGTAATTACTTACGCAAACGGACATTTTCAATATCAGTACTGAATAATTCTCGTAAATCATTTAACCCTAATGCCATTAATGCCATGCGATCTATACCGAGTCCCCATGCAAGCACCGGTACAGTAACCCCCATAGCTTTTGTAACTTCAGGGCGGAAAATTCCTGCACCGCCAAGTTCAAACCAGCCTAGTACAGGATGCTTAATATGAACTTCAATTGATGGTTCTGTGAAAGGGAAATACCCTCCGACATACTTTACCTCGGTTGCCCCTGCAATTTCTACTGCAAACATTTTAAGAATCCCCAACAATGTCCGCAAATTTACTTCTTCACCTAATACGATGCCTTCTGTCTGATAAAAATCAGACAAATGGGTTGCATCTACTTTATCATACCGGAAGCAGCGGGCAATACCAAAATATTTCCCCGGTATTTTCGCCTTTGCAAGTTGATGAGCAGAAAGCACTGTTCCATGACTACGCAAAAGCAGTTGTCGGGTAAAATCGCGGTCAAACTGATAATTCCAACCGCGGCTGCCCGTATCGCCGCCGTCTTGATGAACCCGTGCAACTTGTGATAAAAACGGTTCGGCAATTTCTTTTGCATGAGTAGGATTTTTGATATAGTACACATCATGTATGTCACGCGCTGCATGGAATTGCGGCATAAACAATGCATCAGAATTCCAAAAATCCGTTTCTACAAGCGGACCGTCAAATTCTTCAAAGCCAAGCGCAATAAGCTTATCTTTTACGCTTTCAAGGAAATCTGCATAAGGATTAGTTCTGCCGGGAATTACTCGTGCAGGCGGCAGCTGGATATTGTAGCTTCGGAATGTTTGCCCTTTCCATTCACCGCTTTTTAAGCTGGCAGCGGTAAGCTGTCCTGTTTCCTCGCCGGTAATACCGGCTGTTTTTAATGCAGTCTGCACTGTTTCAGCGTCATCAGTAAAGGCGTATTCAATTTCATCCCGCTCAATAATGCGGAATGACGCATCCGCTGCCCCGCGTTTCTTTGCAATTCCTGCAATACATTGTTTTTCATCAGCAGATAATTCCGATTCTTCGATGCGTTTATCCGCCGCATGAAAGGCTTTTTCCAAGAGCTGCTTTACAAGGCGAAATGTAGAACTGTCGGCTTCCTTCACAAAAACTGCTTGTTTCTCATCATTCATCATGGCGCAGCCTTCTTTTGAAAGCTGTCCGAATGAAGAACCGACCTCTTTGTTTTGTAACCCCAGTTTTTGGGCGATTTCAGGTAAATGCATCGGACCGGCTTCTTTTAAAAGCTTAAGAATCCGCTCAGCCGGTGTACCTTTTTTGAAATATTCGCTGCCCAAATCAGTTAATTCATAAAATACACAAGTTTTTCTATTTTTTTCAGCAATCAGATTTTTTAATTGTAACCATGAAAATGCTTGATTAGCATGACCTTCTTTATAATTTAGCATTTCCTGTAACTTTTTTGCATAAAGGCTATCCCCTTTTTTAAAGTGCTTTAGCACTTTAATTTCAAGCGGATGCAAATTTTTCAATATGTTGTGAATGTCCATCGTAATACGCCCTTCCCTGCTAGTATCGGGACTCTCTACTCCCTGCATCAAGTATCTAAATTACAGCGCGGCTGCAATCTTGAAACGGGAATATAAACCCGCTCTATAATACAGCATTTAGCATTTTTGTGGAATACCCTGACAAAGAACCATTGCATACAAAGCGGTACCAGCTAAGCAGAAAAACAATATGCCCCCTAGTAATCAGCAAAAGATGTCCCAAAAGCCGGCTGCTTTCGAGGCATCTGAGGCATTTAAGAGTTCACGCGCTCCTGATATTCATTCGATTCTGTATTTACAAGGATTTTTTCTCCTTGTTTGATAAAGAGCGGCACGCGGACAGTTAATCCTGTTTCTGTAATAATAGGTTTTGTCGCGCCGGAAACCGTATCGCCTTTAACATAGTTTTCACTTTGGGCAACTTCAAAAATCATCTTTGGAGGGATTTTAACATCAATTGCATTTCCTTCCCAAATCAAAATTTCGTATTCATCCCCTTCACGAAGATAATATTTTTTATCACCCACTGTTTCAGCAGATACCGCAATTTGATCATACGTTTCAATATCCATAAAAAGATAGTTGCCACCGTCATCATATTGATACTGACCTTTATGTGTATCAACTACAGCATCTTCAACGCTATCGGCAGTTTTTATTGTTTGAGTTAATACAGCACCATCCCGTAAATTCTTCATTTTAACACGAGCAAAAGCTGCTCCTTTGCCCGGATTCACAAATTCCCGCTCAACAACTAAATAGGGACTTCCTTTATGCAATAGTACCGTGCCTTTTGCAATATCACCGCCTCTAATCATACATCACCTCTCATAAAAAATAGATACGCGGGCATCGGCAAAAAACTCAGGTATAGATTTTTAGAGATGCCCGACGAATTTTTCGATAAGTCTTTTAAGCATTATGACTTATCGAAAAATTCGTCGGGGCTATCCCGAAAGTAATCACTTTTGGGATAGCCCCGTTCCCGCTAATCATAGCAGATTTTTTGAGTTTATACAAGTTTGGCACTGCTAAAAACTTTTTACGGATTCTTATAAAAAGGTATTGACTTTTTTTGAGCTGCGCGTTATAGTATCTATTGTTACGGGGGCGTAGCGAAGCTGGTTATCGCGCTGGCCTGTCACGCCGGAGATCGCGGGTTCGAGCCCCGTCGCTCCCGAAAAAGCTCACCGCATGTGTGGTGAGCTTTTATTTTTATAATCGGAAACTTCGTTTTCCTCAAATCTATTTTTATAAGTTATTGTACTATGATAGTTTATAGAAAAAGAAGCATTATCGGCTTTGCTGATGATGTATCTTCTACAAGCTACCTAAGTTTTTAGAGATGCTTAATTACTAAAACGGGCAGTAGCGCAGGGGTAGCGCGCTTGGTTCGGGACCAAGAAGTCGGGGGT
>JBQMYN010000007.1:0-54882 GCA_052173475.1 Treponema sp. | reverse complement strand
GATTTAAATCATTATTTATACCTACTGTAAAAATATTATCGGATAGAATAAGGTCTTCCGCTAAAGATTTATTTCCAGAAAAATGTAAGCATATACAGAGTATGAAAAGTGATTTTTACCCTTTTTGTTTTTATCATGATGCTATTAACCTCCTAAAAGTTATTCCTAGACTTGTACTACAACCACGTATCCAATATCATTTTTTTCTTTTCTGCACAAGCAGCCATCACCGCTTTTGCAGCAGCAATCTCGGATTCGTAAGTTTCTATCTCTTTGACGATACGATCTTGTTCTGGACGAGAAGGAACAGGTATTTTTATTTCATATGCATCATTCCTGTTTAATCCTGGCACTCCTATACTTGAATTCATTGTTTCCAGTCCAATGTTTACGATAGTATAATATACAAATTTTAGATTCATAGTAGGTTCTAATAAGTGAACATAATATGTAGTATCAATAGGGAAATTATTTTTCTCAACCCAATTAACAGCTCCCAAGGATCCTTTTCGCCCAACAATTATTGAAGGACCATTAATTAAAAAATCATTATGATAACCAATAATCCCATTAGACCCCATTACCGGATACTGACCAACAATTCTTTTATTTTCCGGCAATGGTTTTCCGTACTCTAATGAAATAACAGAGCCTAATTTTTTCATTTCTCCTTTTATTTCGTTCATTACTTTTTCAATCTTCCGTTTATTTTCTTCTATACTATGTTGAGCAATATTGTATTCCTCATCAACTTTTTCGCATTCTGCGACGATTTTTTCTTGAATGTCAAGCGGTGGAAGAGGAATTTGAAATTCTGCAATTTTGTTGGAAAGATTCTGAATATTTGTACCACTGCTTTGAGAACGAACTGCGTCACGCATCCTTTCAGTATTTAGCGTTTCATATAAAAACTGAGGAAGTAAATTTTTATCAAAAACTCTTAAAATCCCCATAAAGCCGCCTGCATAATAAGATTGGTTTTCTTTAATAAATGCAATCTTTCCAACATGTTGCTTACTGCCACTTGAAAAACACATAAAGCAATCATTTTTTCTTAATTGCTTTTCTTTATCAAATGAAATCATATCAGATACAAATATTTCTTTTATTATTTCAAAATGCCCTTCAAGCGTAATATTATCTGCTGTAAGAACAATATTTTTTGTTTTCTCTTGTGTTTGATATTTTTTATCAAAAGTCACGCCTCGTATAATAGCGACAAGCTCTTCTAATCTTACCAACGGATACTTGCTGTTTATTTCAATTTTTTTATCGGGGGTCAGTTTTATTGCTTTGTTAAAACTAAGCCGAGAGAAATCGATCATATCGCTTAAATTCGCTAAGGTACAATACGGCTTTTTATCTTCGTCAAGATTAAGCACTGCATCATCAGAAAACCGAAAGCGAATAGCGGCAGCGATTGTACCGGCTGCGTTACGGTCATGTTCGTTATACAGCATACCGCCGGGTGTATGTATCTGTATTCCTTCGGAGCCTTTGCGGTTGCTCCAGTCATATCCTAAAAAGCGTTTTTGTTCGGCGTTATCACTCGGAGCGGTAACAATCAGTGCTGTTTGTTTGTATGTTAGCCCAAAATAGAAGAGCTTTTCGCATTCAATCGGTTTTGCGTAATTGTAAAACTCCTGTTTAAGCCGTTCGGCTTGTTCCTGTTTATTCAGTTTCTTGAATGGATTCGATTCTTGCAGTTTTACAATTTTAGAAAGCTTTTGAAATCCTTCCGCATACATATTGAGGTATTCGCAGTGCTTAAAACCGTCAAACGAAACGGTTTGAGCTGTAAACGTGTGATAGTCTTCTTTTGTTACCCGTATCTTTTTCAAATACGCTTCTAAAATCTCAAGATCTTCCCATTCTGCCGTTTCCGCCGCTTGAATAATAGCATCGGCGCTATCCTGTTTGAGATCACTTTGCTTGGGCGGCTCATGATATTTTTCCAGAAACAGCACGACCGTATTGGTTCCCGTTGCGCCGAATGTTTTACTTCCAAATTGCACAATTGCACGAAGCATAAAATTTTTCAAAAGAATTTCCCGCGCCCCAATGTAACTATTACTATCGTTACTCAAAATAGAAGACGGTAATATAACGGCTGCTATCCCCTTAGGTTTTAATAATTGAGCAATACGCTCGACAAAAAGCGTTTCAATTTCACTCCCATCATTCGAAATCCTATTGAGCAGTTCAAACGTATTATTTTTTAATTTCAGGTGAGATTTAAAAGCCGAAACACTGTACGGAGGATTAGCAACCAAAATATCAAAGGCATTATTTTCAATCTGTTTTTCCGGCTTGTTTTCAAGACCATCGCCGAAAATGATATTTCCTCCGCCTGCGCCGTTCATAAAAAGTGATATCTTTGCAACGCGAGCCAATCGATAATCTTTTTCGATCCCGAAAATATGCTTTTCAACCCAGCCATTATTTCCATCCGTTTGCAGTCGCTTATTGATACTTTCTACCGCTTCGGTAAGAAAGTGCCCTGATCCGCAGGCGTAGTCGATTACTTTGGGGATCTTGCTTAGCGGCACGCTGTCCCAAATAAACCGCGTGATGGGCATCGGTGTAAAAAACTGACCTTCGCTTTGTTTGAAGCCCTTATTCAAAAGCTGCTCGAATAAATCTCCTAAAAACTGATGTTTCGACGGATACACAATTCGGTGGTTTTCAAAAAGCTGAACGACTTCTACTAAAATTTTCCCGTTCTGTAAGAACAATTCTTCATTATGTACATCCTTGAATGAAAAGTCATTGTTTGAATAAAATTTAAGAATACGGATCGTCTTTTTTAAATCTTCAATTGCCTTTGTGCGCTTATGACTGGTGTAGTTTTTAAAGAGATTTTCAGCGTAGTCGTTTGATACATAAAAGATTTTTTCACCCATAAAATTTTCCATACCTTCGGTATGGAGCCGCTGTAAGCGATCTTGAAGCGTTTCGTATGTATCAGTGCCTTGCCGATATTGAAAATCTACCTCATCAGTATCATTCTTTTTTATTTCATCAACGAGTTTACAGATAAAAAGAGCTACCAATCGGTTAAAGGCATTCTCTTTGTCGCTGACATTGTTATGCCGCAAAATTTCTTCAAATTTATTTACAATTTTATCGTCCGGGTCGAAATCTTTCAAATCTTTTTTACATAACGGGCGCACACCGATGCTATACGCCTGTGTTTCTTCGCCCAATAACAGCCCCTGCCACAGCTTTTGGCTATATGTTTCAGTCCACGCTGTAAAATATTCAGGAACCGAGGTCGCATTTTTATACAGCGGTACGGATGAATCTTCTTCCGCTATTTTGATGACGTTAGCATCGTCCGTACAGTTTATGGTTTCTTCCTGAAATACAAGTTTATCGTCTTTCCAATCAGATGTGTATAAAGCAATCCACTTTGTGCTGCGCTCTTGCTGCCAATATGAAAAAAGCTGTCCGCCGTCCTCTTTGAGCACTTTCAACGCCTTGGCATATTCCGTACCGGCTGTCTTACATTCAATAATGAACAATGTATTTTGACCATCCGCATCGTAAACACAAATATCGGCTTTACCGCCTTTGCTGTCATGTCCGAGATTCCAGCGTTTTTCCAATTCGATATGTTCCGGGCGGTAGCCTTTTTCCAACAGCCGGTGTACACATTCAAAGACTACAAAGTTTTCAGGATGTTCAAAATTACAGGTTGTCCGATCATTTATTGTTACCGGACTGGGATACATTAGTTCACCTTTATTCCAATCAGCACTCATTGTATCACCCGTAAGAGCACTGAACTGTTTGGAAAATATATTTTTACGCTCGGTAAATCCGAGCTTTCGTAACACTGCTTTGAAATTGTTTTTATCTATCATGCGTACATCCCGGTTTTTTTAAAGTTCACTACAATCGTATAAACCCTACTATATTCATTATAGACATTCCCTACAAAAGGACAAGCAGAGAATTAGTAAAGTTTATTAAATATTGACCGATGTATAAATAAGGTATGTGTAGGATCGTTGGTATGGCAGACTCCTGGAAATATGTCTTTTAAAAGCGATATTGATGAGGAAGAAGTCAATATCGCAAATTTATCGACAGGTCTTAAAACATTTACAATAATAAAAACTTTACTGCAAAACGGTTATTTAGATGAAAAAGGGGCTTTAATTCTTGATGAGCCGGAAGTTCATTTACATCCGGAATGGCAGCTATTATTGGCAAAAATAATAGTGTTGCTCCAAAAAGAATATCACATGCATATTTTGATTAACTCGCATGGTCCTTATTTTATTCACGCGATAGAAGTATATGCAAAGCAACAGAAAATTGATAAACCTAAGTTTTATTTAACCAAAGAAGATTCGTATGGAAGAATAACAATGCAAGATGTTTCGGATAATTTAGATCCCATCTATACTTTGTTGTATAGACCTTTGCAAGAGTTCGGAAATTTAAACTCTTCTTTGTGAAAAACAACGATGGAAGATTTTATACTACTTGAAAAAACATATCAGAATACAATAACCACTTTAAGAAAAGCCTCGTATGATGAGGCAAACAAGGTCTATTTAACTGACTTAACTGATTTGGTATATGATTTCGATAAAATAAAAGAGGAATATGTAAAAACTATTAACAGGAATGTATCTTCCAATTCAATTATAAGTTTTAGATCAAATGATGCACTCTTCAATAAAAATGATAAACTCATTTTTATTGAGTTTAAGAATGGTAATGTTACTTCTAATTTAAAAAAAGAAGAAATACGCAGAACAGGTTTAATAGTTTGGGCTTGCAGAAGCTATGGAAAAAAGTTATGCTTGGGAAAATGCGGCTGCCGATGCAGAAAAGAAAATAAGATATTTTTAACCTATAGGACAACATCATTGACAACAATGAAAGGAGGATGTATATGAGGTATCAAGATTTAAAGCGGCATGCACGGCTATTTTCCGAATATACCGAGCTTCGTGTACAGCAGAATACCGAAGCACGGGTTACTGTGGTAAACGGTGATATTTTGAATAATACACAGACTAAGAAGAGCGGGGTATCCGCACGCGCTTTCAAAAATGGGGTATGGGGTTTTGCTTCATCGCCTGCAATAGATGATACGGCGATCGCCGATTCGGTACGGAGAGCTGCTGAAAATGCCTGTTTCCTTGCAACAAAAACCGGTGCCGGTACACAAACCTTACCCGCTTGCGCCGGTAAGGGCATATACGGCATACATAATCCTGCAAAAGATGCGGATCAAAAAGAGCTTATTGCTTTTGTAAAAGAACTCGAAGCATACACAGCAAAAAAATATCCTGAGCTGCAATCACGGCAATTTATACTCTCAACAAATGATACGGAGCGTACTATCATTACCTCTGATACGGCTGATGCCTATACATATATTTCCCGTGCAAATCTGGTTATTGTGCTTAATACACTGGCGGATGGAGAGCCAATCTCTTTATACGATGCTTTTGGCGGTTACGGACAGTTTAGAGACCTCTTTTTTGAACCATCTGCATATTACGAAACGATTGATAAAATAGTAGAAAATTTAAAATACAAAGCCGCCGGGGTGTATGCCCTGCCCGGAGTACACGAGGTGATTCTTGGCTCCGAGCTTGCCGGAATTTTAGCACATGAAGCAATTGGTCACACTACAGAATCCGATCTTGTCCTTTCAGGGTCTATCGCAGCGGACTTTTTACATAAACCGGTAGCAACTCCTATTGTCAATTTAGTAGATTTTGCCTACGAATACAAGGGGAAACCCTGTCCGGTACCGATATGGATTGATGATGAAGGGACAGCAGCAAAAGATACCGTAATTATCAAAGACGGTATTTTGAACAGCTATATGCACAATAAACAGTCTGCCGCTTTGTTCAATGTAGAACCTACGGGCAATGCACGAGCCAATGAATTTTCCGATGAACCGCTCGTTAGGATGCGAAACACGGCAATTCTCCCCGGAAAAGACACGCTGCAAGATATGATTGCAAGTATTGATGACGGCTATTATTTTATCAGGGCTTCCAACGGGCAGGCTGATTCCACCAGTGAGTTCATGTTTGGGATTGTGATGGGTTATGAAATTAAAAACGGCAAACTTGGAAAAGCAGTGCGGGATTGCACAATTTCTGGGGTTGCCTTTAATATGCTGAAAACCGTTACTATGATTAGCAATGAGATGAGTTGGAGCAATGCTGGTATGTGCGGAAAAAAACAGATGATAAACGTCGGTATGGGCGGACCTGCAATAAAATGTAAAATCGGCGTAGGAGGCAGGAATTAATGAATGGTTTTAATGGAATAATACATGCAGAAAAAGCACTTGCAGCACTCAAAAACGCCGGATCCGGAAAATCTTCCGTTCAGATAACAAAACACATAAAAAGCGAAATGAATATTGATTCCGGAAAATTGAGTTTATACCGCACTACCGAAGATATTTCAGCATCCTTAACGGCACTGATAGATTCTAAGCGGGGCTTTGTTGCCGGTAACAGTCTCGAAGATACCGCTATTGCAGAAGCAGCAGCACAAGCGGCAGCACTCGCCAAATCTTCCGAACGGGACGAAGGCAATGATATTGCTCCTGAACAGCCTTTTGCAGAATTGGTTATCGGCGATGCTGCACCTAATAATGAAAAAATGTATGAGCGGCTTCAGGAATTTTTAGATTACACTAAAACAACCTATCCGTCTTTGCAGTTGAACCTGTGCGTATTAGATTTTACGCGCACAGATACAGTATATGCTAATTCAAACGGTGTCCGATTTCATAGAGAGGGCGGTGCCTACAGTTTTTCTGCAATGTTTTTTGCAAAAGACAATCATGGTACCGGCAGTTTTAACTTTAGTGGGGCAACACATCTCGATTTAAATACACCGTTGAAAGATTGGGGCGGTCTTGATGAGTCAATGCATCTTTCTTGCGGGGAAACACAGGCAAAACCGCTTGCAGGCTCATTTACAGGGGATATTATTATCACACCGGTAAACACACAGACCTTTAGCACCATGCTTACAGAGCTGTTTATGTCTGATAGACCGCTTATCACTGGTACATCTATCTGGAAAGATAAGCTCAATACGCCGGTGTGTTCACCGCTTTTTTCACTACATTCTCATCCTTGTGCGCCTTATACCGAAATTCCAGCACTCTTTACAGGAGATGGGTTTAAGGCAGAAAATACCACACTGATCGAAAAAGGTATATTGAAAGATTTTGTTCTGAGCCTGTACGGTTCAAACAAAACAGGACGTTCCCGCTGTGTTTCAGGCGGCAGCAGACTAACTGTTGAAGCAGGAACAACCTCAAAAGACAGCCTCATTAAAAATGTAAAACGGGGCATCCTACTCGGCAGATTTTCAGGCGGAACACCAGCCGCTAACGGAGATTTTTCAGGTGTTGCAAAAAACTCGTATCTTATTGAAGACGGGCGTATCGTACACCCCCTTTCCGAGACGATGATCGCCGGTAACCTTGTTACCTTGCTGAACGCACTACAAGGCATTTCACGTGATGTGATTCATTACGGATTTTCACAAGCCCCATGGATTCATGCCTCAGGTATTACGATTTCGGGAAAATAACAGCTCCATTCCTTCCGTACGGAATTTTCAACAAAATTCCGTACATTCAGCTTGAGACTGTCCAAAAACTGAAAGTCTATCGGCTTTTTCTGTAAGAAATAGTTTATTCATCCGCATTAGCGGATTGCAAAACAGTTTTTGATGGTGAGCTGCACTCACCTGTTTCCTTAGATTTAGCGGTGATGTTATAAGGAATTAATAAAATATTGTAAATTTCATTTGAAAAATAAAAACTCATTTATTTATGATAAAGGAAAAAAATACTTTGTACAAAATGAGCTTTATAGAATTTTCTATTATGACTGTGTACTTTCTGCTAAAAAATATTTCATCCATAATAAATATTCTTCTGTAGATTTATCAAAGCAGTCTACTTATCAGTGGACAATTGATGATGTAACTGAAAATGATTTTCAAATATCGATGAAACAAAAAGGTGTTGATATGAACATTGGTTTAGATATTGCATCTTTAGCATATAAAAAGCAAGGTGATCAAATTGTTTCAATAGCTGGTGATAGTGATTTTGTTCCGGCTGCAAAATTAGCAAGAAGAGAAAGTATAGATTTTATATTAAATCCTATGGGGAAAAAAATTAATGCTGAATTATTTGAGCATATCGATGGACTACGGTCATATTATCAAAATTGAAAAGAGGATGATAATCCCAAAGAAGATAACGTATAACACCGTTTTCAAAGCCGACAAACCGGTCAAACTGCGTTGCAGCTTAAAACAATGTGATATGGACGGCTCACAGAGCCGCGCTGTTTAGGTATGAATATACCAGGTAACTGCTATAATTTTCTTCAGAAATATGCTATATTTAGTATATGAAAATCAAATTAACGCTTGAAAAGCTTCAAGAAGAAGCCAAAATATTTTCCGAATTAGAATCTGAGCATAATGAAACCTCTATTTATGGTTCAACCGATGGAAAGGCTGTCGGTACATATTTAGAACATAAATTTAAGAACTGTTTAAGTCAGAAATATAATTTTGACATCGGAAACTCTGCAAGCGGTATAGATTTACCAGAACTTGAAGTAGATATAAAAACAACAAGTATAATTCAACCTCAGTCTTCTTGTCCTTTTAAATCGGCAAGACAAAAGATCTTTGGGCTTGGCTATAACCTACTTGTTTTCGTTTACAAAAAAGAAGATAGTCAGCAGACCAAAACAAGCCGACTTTATATTCTTCACACCATTTTTGTCTCTAAAAATTGAACAGCAGACTATCAACTTACAACAAGCCTAAACAAGATTTTGGAAAACAATGCAAATAAAGATGATATTATTGCTTTGTTCCATGACAAGAACCTCCCAGTAGACGACATTTTGGCAGATTTACTTGCTGATGAAATTTTATCACATAAACCAGAAATCGGTTATCTCACTATTTCAAATGCTCTCCAGTGGAGATTGCAGTATTCAAGAATTATCGAAAAAGCTGGCAATGTGAATGGTATTGCAAGGTTGGTATAATGAAAAAAAGAGAATTTGGAGATTTTCAAACACCAATTGTTTTAGCAGATTTGCTGGTAAATATCTTAAAAACAAAAAAAGTTTCTCCAAAGGTTATCATAGAGCCGACTTGTGGAGAAGGTTCTATTCTTATCGCATCCCACAATGCATTTAGTCCTCAAAAATCTCTCGGCATTGAAATTCAAAAAGCATATACAGATAAATTAGCACAACGTCTTACTGCTAATAATATTTCTATTTTAAGCAAAGATTTTTTTGTTTCACTGCCGAATATAAAAGAATTTATTTCGGAAAATGAGAATGTCCTGTTTGTTGGAAATCCGCCGTGGGTTACAAATTCAGAACTTTCTGCACTTGGAAGTAATAATCTTCCAGATAAAAATAATTTCGATAATATTCGAGGAATCGAGGCAATAACAGGAAAAAGTAACTTTGATATTTCAGAGTATATAATAAAACTTTTGATTGATAGTTTCTCTTATAAACAATCAGTTTTTGCCTTTTTATGTAAAATAAGTGTCGCAAAAAAAATCATGAATAGATTATGGAAAAACAATTTTCAATATAAATCTGCTGAAATCTATCCTATTGATTCAAAAAAATATTTCTCGGCGGCAGTGGATGCCTGTCTGTTTTATTTAGATTGTTCAGAGAAAAAAAATAATTCAGAATTGTCAATTTTTAATTCAATAGAAAATCCTATAAAGAAATATACAAGCGGTTTTTATAAAAATGTGTATTGCGAGGATTTATCAAAAAAAGCGGCTCTTGAGATTTACGGGAAAAGTCAGTTTGTCTGGCGGAATGGAGTAAAACACGATTGTTCAAAAGTAATGGAACTTACCGTGATGAATAATTGTCTCCAAAACGGTTATAACGAAACAGTAGACATTGAATCGGATTTAGTATTTCCATATCTAAAAAGTTCTGATTTAGTAAAGGATAATTTTGTTGCCCGAAAAAGAATTTTAGTGACTCAAAAATTCATAAATGAACCTACAGATTATATCCAGATAAAATATCCAAAAACATGGACATATTTAATAGAACATACAGAGGATTTTGAAAAACGCAAAAGTATTATTTTCAGGAACAAATGCAAATATTGTATTTTTTCTGTCGGAGATTATACTTTTAAGCCTTATAAAATAGCAATTTCAGGTCTTTATAAATCTTTGGATTTTAAACTTATTTCGCCTTATGAGGAAAAAACAGTATTGCTTGATGACACTTGTAATTTTATTTCTTTTGATTCAAAAGAAAAAGCTGAATTTGTTTTAGAATTATTGCAAAGTGAAACTGCACTTCAGTATTTAAATGCAAGAATTTCTTGGGAAGCGAAGCGTTCTGTAAAAACAGAAGTGTTAAACTCTATTGATTTTGAAAAACTTGCAAAAACAGAAAATAAAAGTAGCTTGTATTATAGGTTGTTTGGAATTCCTGTAGTACAAAATCTGTTGTTTGCGTAATAATCACATAACACCTGCTTCAACCTGACATTAGGCTAGACTGCTTTCGCAGTCTATGTCACGAAAGTTGCTTGGGGCGGTCGCCTCATTAAGAATGAACATCCGTGTTCATTCTTAATGGACAAGTTTTCCTACGAAAACTCGCTACTGGTTATCCCACGGACATCCGTGTCCGTTTTTATGCAACTTTCGTGCCAACTTTGCCGCTGCTAAGCGCGTCGGCAAAGGCACAAATGCAGGTTAAGCGGGTGGCGGCACTCCGCCTGTCGTCCGGCGCACAGTGCCGTCCAACACGCGGATTAAGCTGACGGCGAAGCTCAAAAGCCTTTCGGCTTTCTCGCTTCTTGCAGCTTATCCGCCGCCCGTTAGAACGACATATTGCTGACGTTTTTCTACAAATCCCTGGATATTATGATAAAATTATGATATTATCCTGATAACGGAGGTTCGTATAATGCAAATTAGACCTGTTTCAGATCTGCGTAATAAATTTTCAGAAATAGAAAATATAGTTTCAGCAAACAGAAGTCCTGTATTCCTTACAAAAAATGGTTATGGCTCTATGGTTGTGATGAGTCTTGATTTGTACGAAAGCCTTACACATACTATTGAAAGCCAACTTAATGAAGCGGATACTCAAGCGGCATCAACAAATGCTCGTCTTTCGCATGAAGAAGTTTTTTCTCATATCCGTTCCCAAATAAAGATAAGCTGATTGATGGGCAAATATACTTTACGCTACCTTCCTCTAGCTAAGCAGGATTTGAGCGAAATTGTGAATTATATTCAGAATAATTTGGAAAATCCGATTGCAGCAGAAAATACTCTTTCAAAAATTGAAGCAGCTATTCTTGAACGGCTTGAATCTCCTGAATCTTTTGCCGTATGGCAATCAAAAAAACAACGCTCATATCCGTATAGAAAGATTAATGTAGGCAATTATACGGTTTGGTATGTGGTAATTGATCATATAATGGAAGTGAGACGAATTTTATATTCACGGCGGGATGAAGAGAATTTGATTTAAAAAATAGCGACTTTACACCGATTGAGGAATAAAATGGACAAGAAACTAATTGAGTTTATGAATGTTATTTTCATGGTGGGTTGATAAAGTAGAAGCGTTCTAACACCCGCTTCAACCTGACATTGCCTTTGCGGCAATGCAGGTTAAGCGAATGTTAGGTTGATGGCGCACTGCGCCACTTGCTGTTAGCAAGATAAATCTTCCGACAGATTTTCTTCAAAAAAGAAAATAAAATCTTAGGAGAATTTTATGGCATTTGGTTTTGATTCTGGAACTCTAAAAGCTAATGGCTCAGCAGGAGACCGATATGTAGTTCTACAAGTGGTTCTTACGGAAAAATTTCTTGGTACGGGGTCAGGAATAGGCAGCCTTACAAATCTACAAGCGGCTAAAGGTTATCGGTTGCATACAATTTCCATGACTTCTTCAGGTTCAAAAGACTTTCTTGGTGGTGATAAAATTCAAGCCACAATGGTATTTGAAAGAATAGGTGCTTTTGCAATGGAATAATTGTTAAACTTGATGTTTAAATCCAGCCAAGTCAAGCTTGTCCGGATTCTTTTATTTTTATTATAGATGATTTTTTCTGTAGAAATATGATATACTAGGACTAATGGGGGTAAAAATGTCATACGATTCAGTTTGTGAACAGGTAAAAACTCTTCCAGAGTCTTGTCTTGAAGATGCCTCAAAATATTTAACTTTTTTATTGTATCAATATAATCAGTCGCAGTTTGAAAATCTTTCAGAATCGGAAGATGAATTCTCTGCAAAAATGAATAAAGGCTTAGATGACATGAAAAATGGCAAAGTGACTTCGTTGAAAGAAGCATTTTCTGAAATAAAGAGAAGATTTGCCTAATGGAATTCAGCGCCGTATTATCAGACCAAGCGAAAGAAGATATTGCTGGTATTTATGACTATATTCTTAATGTCTTGAAATCAGAAATAAATGCAGAATCTGTTTTAAATCGCTTGTATTCTGCGATAGATGAATTGAGTTATATGGCGGAAAGTTATCACTTTTATCCAAATGGGACATGGTATTCTATGGGTGTACATTATTTTTCTGTAGGCAATTATTCAGTTTTCTATGTTGTTGAGAAAAATGTAGTAACTGTAATACATGTTGCTTATGGAAAAAGAGATTTAGACAATGTTTTGTCTGATTAGAAATAAAACCTAACACCGTTTTCAAAGCCGACAAGTTGCTGCTGCAACTTGCGGTTTAAAACAATGTTATGTGGACTGCCCTTCGGGCAGCAAAGAGAAAAAAATAACATCGTATCAGTATGTTCGTGCAAATATCAAAATTTTGAGGTAAATAGAATATCTTGTATTTTAAAAATAATATGAATATCTTAAAAGCTAATTTATTATAGATGTAGAATGATTTTTCTGTAAAAAAGTACAAACTAAATGACAAAAATATGAATTTGTGTATAAATAAGATATATGGAGGCAAAATATGTCTGATGCACTTGCGTATGTTGAAAATCAAGTTCTTTCTTTTTCTTTAACGGAACAGCTTCATCTGCTTAGTTTTATTGCAGATGCTGTAAATAAAAAAACTGTTCAATTGTCAGAAGAAGAATTTTTACAAAAAATGAGAGAAGTAAATTTAGCGACTGTCTGGGAGACTGTAAAAAATGACTCGTGGTGATGTTTATATGCTTGATTTTGGTGTTCCATTTGGAAGTGAACCGGGTATGAAAAGACCGGTAGTAATAATACAATCTGACAAAGATAATTTGAATGGGTTAAATACAAAAATTGTTATACCTCTTACATCTAATACCGTAAATGCAGAATTAAAAGGTAATGTTTTTATTTCGAAAAAAGAATCAGGGGCACCAAAAGATTCTGTTGCACTTGTTCATCAAATTATTGTGGTAGATAAATTTCGTCTAAAAGAAAGACTTTCAAAATTACCAAAGCATATTATTTTAAAAATTGAACGGGAAATAGATTACGTAACAAAGGATTAAGTTTGTAAGAAGAAACACATAACACCCGCTTCAACCTGACATTAGGCTAGACTGCTTTCGCAGTCTATGTCACGAAAGTTGCTTGGGGCGGTCGCCTCATTAAGAATGAACATCCGTGTTCGTTCTTAATAGACAAGTTTTCCTACGAAAACTCGCTACTGTTTATACCACGGACATTCGTGTCCGTTTTTATGCAACTTTCGCGCCAACTTTGCCGCCGCTAAACGCGGCGGCAAAGGCACAAATGCAGATTAAGCGGCAGAGAAAATGCTAAAAGCGTTAATTCTTGCTTATGACGGGGAATTGCAAAAAACTCATGATTTAGGCTTACTTGTCGATGAACTTTCAGAGTTTGTAACTTTTTCTGAGGATATTTTAAATGCAGCAGATTCGGATATGTCCAAAAACTTCAGCTTCTGGACAGGTTCCTTAGATTGAGATGCGATGTTTAAAATTAAGTCGTTATAGTCTTTTGCAGATACTCTTACCTGTTTTGAAACAGAGGTTTTAGAATAGGGGGATTTTTTTCAGGCAGCGCAGCCTTTGACCAATACGGTCTTTTATGCTATACTGCCAGATATGGCTGAACAATTTACAGTAAAAGAACAAGTTGTCTATCCCGGACAAGGGGTCGGTGAAATTAGCGAAATCTGTGAAAAAAAATTCAAAGAAGAAGTGTTACCGTATTATGTTATCTATTTTGAAGAATCTGATATGACGGTGCTTGTCCCGACTAAAAAAGCAGACGAGTTAGGGATACGGAGAATTGTTTCTGCTGAGGAAGCGGAAAAGGCTCTGTCATTTTTATCTGAAAAATTTGATCCTATTCCGAGCGATTGGAAAATGCGGTACCAAATGAACTTAGACTTATTCAAAACAGGCAGTGTGCACGATAATGCCTCTATAGTCCGATCTTTGTACCACCGTAGTAAAATCAAAGAATTACCGATACAAGAGCGCAAGTTGTATGATTCTGCGTATCGGATTTTTCTTGATGAGCTTTCGTATGCGCTGAAAAAAGAAAAATCTGAAATTGAAGCATTAATTCACTCACATTTAGAACCGTTTGGTGAAGGAGGAACTCTAGTTAAACTCGGTAACCACGATAATGGGGCATTTAATGATGAGGCAGAAGATGACAGCGGGGAGAATGAATACGACGGCGAATAATGCCGCAGTCATTACAGCGGCAGGCAGCTCGCATCGGTTTGGAAGGAAAAAAGAATATATCGCATTTTCCGAAAAAGAACAGAGTACTGTATTATCTCAGTCTGTATATGTGTTTGCCTCCTCCGCTCTATGCCGCTATATCGCTGTAACCGTACCGAGAGGAGAAGAAGAGCGCGTACAATCATTTCTGGAAGCCGACAGCCGTATTGCCCCGCTGCTGAGTAAAAACTGTATTGAAATTCTCGTTGCCGAGGGTGGAAGTACCCGCCAGCATTCTGTTTATGCCGGTTTGTGTGTTCTTTCGCAAAAAAATGTGAGCATCCGGTATGTTTTTGTACATGACGGTGCTCGTCCGTGGCTGACAAAATCGCTGGTGCAGACATTATATGAAGATGCGGATCGGTATGGAGCAGTTGTACCGGCTGTTGCGGTTACCGATACTCAAAAAGAAATTGACGGCAGCGGCAGAATTATACGGCATCTTAAACGGAGTTCCATCGTGGCAGTACAGACACCGCAGGTTTTCCCTTTCATGGATTTACTAAAAGCTCACGCTGCCGCCGCTTCCGACGGACAAGTATATACTGATGATAGCGAGATTTATGCACACTATTGTTCCGATGTGTATATTTCTCAGGGAGATCGCGCTAATAAAAAAATTACCTATCCAGAGGATATATCCCCAGACCGCAAGTGCTTATGAGACACACGCACGGTATTCTCTATAAATAAACCTATTCGGAAATTTCCGTTTCGGCACAGGTTTATTTGGGAACCGCTAAAAACCTCACCGAGTTTTTAGCGGTGAGCTTTACTCACCTATTTCCTTGACTATTCCATGAATAAAAAAGAAAAAATATGCAGCTCATCAGGAAAAGATAACAGGCAACCTGAAAAGCTATCGGCTTTTGAGGTTGCCTCGCCTAAACAAAGTTTGTTATTATTGGGCTTTTTTCCACACTTTTAAGCTATCGCGGTGGATTTGCTGTTTTCCTGCGCCATCTTTGTTAAAATAGTCTGCGCCTAAACCGCTTACCCAGTTGCCGTATACAGGATTCGGTAAAACAATGTATTTTACACCGAAATCAGCCTTGTACTTATCAACAACTGCGCTGCGTACATCATTGAGCTTATGATAGGTTTCTCCGGTAAAGGCAAAATCATCTAAGTTATCGCCTGCATATACAACGATTTCGTAACCGGCTTTTTCAACCTGTTCAAAGCGTGATGTTTTCTTGGACTCCTTGTCCTTGAACAGCATCGAAGTTTCATCGACACCGGTAAATCCGAGTGCCTTTAAATTTTCGATCGTTGCATTATATTCAGCACCGACTTTACGGTTAGAAACGTAGAACATTTTTCCGTTATGAGAATTAACGTAATTAGCAAATTCTACTGCACCGGGGATCGCTTCAGCTTGTTTTGCTTCGCACCATTCTGTCCACTGAGCAGGATCAAAGCCCTTGTGTGCTAATAAACGATAAGCACCTTCAGGGCTGTTATCGATCATTGTTTCATCAAGATCAACAACAACAGCCTTTTTCATGCCTTCAGCAGGCTTTGCTGCATCGAATGCAACCTTTGCTGCATTGAATGCCTGATATGCAAGTGCGCGGTATTCACCTGAGTGCTGCATCCAGTTGATTGCCAGCATTGTTTGTTCGGCTATTAAGTCGCCATCCGACAGTTTGTGAGCAGCATCGGATTTGTTCTGCATACTTGAATCCGTTGCGCAGGCTGCAAAGAGCAGTGCACTTGCAGACACCATGAAAAGAACTTTTACTAGGTTTTTCATTTTAACCTCCTAAAATAATATTAAGAGAAACTTTTTTATTTACCTATCTATTTTGAGTGTCTCAAAATACAATAGGGTGTAAATTGAGCTTCCTCTTACTAAAAGCAGTATAGCATAAAATTTTGTAGTACGCAAGAAAAATATTGAGCACTTGGCACAGTATAGACCAGTGTTGTCCAAAAACTGAAAGCCTATCGACTGTACCGATAAGGATGTCATTACCGGCGCAAAAAGTAACCTACTTTTGAGACATCCACACTTTCCTTATACGTGAGCCCCTCCCCTTTTTGAGAATTTTATGCTATACCTTGCCGCTAACCGTATTTTTTGCAGATACCCTTGACATGAGGAAAATTCAGCAGTATCCTTTATAGCTATATTGATGCAGCGTCTAAAAATGCTCACTGAGTTTTTTTCGGATGCTCATAATTGTTTTGCCGTATTGCAGAAAGGGTACGACTGCACAGCACCTTATAGATATGTACTATTTTATTGTGCGGAGGAACGGCAATTGAGAGAGGAATACTATCATGTCATCGGAACAATCGGAAAAATTACAGCTTATTCGGCATAGCACTGCTCACATTATGGCAGAAGCAGTTATCAACCTTTTTCCCGGCACAAAGGTTGCAATAGGACCTGCAATCGAAAACGGCTTTTACTACGATTTTGCGCTCCCCACCCCGCTTACTCCGGAAGACTTACCAAAAATAGAAAAAGAAATGCGCCGTATTCTTGCTACCCCGAAAGAATTTATCAAAGAGGTTCTTACAAAAGAAGCAGCTTTGCAGCTTTTCAAAGATCAGCCTTTTAAATGCGAGCTTATTAACGAATTACCTCCAGACGAAGAAATCAGTATTTACCGTTCCGGGGCGTTCGTAGATTTATGCCGCGGACCTCATGTCTATACAACAAAAGAAATCAATACACAGGGATTTAAGCTGATGAGTATTGCCGGCGCATACTGGCGCGGTGATGAGCACCGTCCTATGCTTACCCGTATTTATGCCACTGCATGGGAAAATCAAAACGAGCTTAAAGCATATTTAGAGCGGTTAGAGCATGCAGAACAATGTGATCACCGCCGGCTTGGAAAGATGCTCGATTTATTTCATATTGAAGATGAAAACCCCGGCGAAATTTTTTGGCATCCGAAAGGATGGTCTATCTACCTGACCATACAGCAGTATATCCGCCAAAAGATTAAAGAAGACGGCTATTTAGAAGTTAATACCCCCTTTGTTATGCCGAAATCGTTGTGGGATCGTTCCGGACACTGGGCAAAATACCGGCAGAATATGTTTCTAACTGAAAGTGAAAAACGTATTTTCGCTCTAAAACCAATGAACTGTCCGGGTCACGTTGAAATATTCCGGCAGGGAACTAAAAGCTACAAGGATTTACCGCTTCGGCTTGCTGAATTCGGCTCATGCACTCGCAATGAGCCGTCAGGGTCATTACACGGCATTATGCGTGTACGCGGTTTTGTGCAGGATGATGCGCATATTTTCTGCACGGAAGAGCAGGTTCCCAGCGAAGTAGTAAAGTTTTGTGCATTGCTTAAAAACATATACCGCGACTTTGGATTTGCTGAAGAAAATATCCTGGTAAAATTCTCTACCCGTCCGGAAATGCGTATTGGAACTGATGCCATTTGGGATCGCGCTGAAACAGCACTGGCAAATGCCTGTAAAGCAGCTCAGCTTGAGTATGAAATTGCAGCAGGCGAAGGTGCTTTTTACGGACCGAAATTGGAATTTACGCTTATTGATGCATTGGGACGGCACTGGCAGTGCGGTACTATACAGGTAGACTATCAACTGCCGTCAAAAGACCGGCTCAATGCGGAGTACATTGGTGAAGATAATGCAAAACACCACCCGGTCATGCTGCATCGCGCGGTTGTCGGTTCACTTGAACGCTTTATTGGAATACTCATCGAGCAGTATGCGGGGGCATTTCCGCCGTGGCTGGCTCCCGTACAGGCAGTAGTTATTCCTGTTGCGCCTGTGTTTAACGAGTATGCTCAGCGCGTTGCAGCACAGCTTGCACAAGAAGAGTTCCGTATATCCGCTGATACCGGCAATGATCGTATGAATGCAAAGATACGCAAGTATCAAGAACAGAAAATTCCGTATCAGCTTATCGTAGGACAAAAAGAAAGCGAAAATGGAACCGTTACTGTGCGCTTACGAAATGGAAGCCAAAAAACGTTTGCGCTACAAGAATTTATCAACGGACTCCGCAATAACATTCAAACGCATACAATCACAACTGAGTTATAGAGATACCGATGATAAAAGGGGCTGTCAATACCAATAATAGGCAGTCCCTTTGCCGGTGTTCAAAGTCCCTATACATCCCTATAATTAAACAGCACAATTATATGCACTTATGCGTTTAATTACATACTACATTATACGCTTAATTAGAAAAAAGCCTGACTCTATCAAGGTCTATGCAATATTGGATATGTTCGATAACATCATTATCAAATAGGTTATTTTCAACGTAACCTGTTCTAAAACGGAAATTTCAAAACAGAGTTATTGGACATATTCAGTAGTTTTGTAGCTGTACAACACATACCGAAAAAGAATTGATGACGAGAATCCACTAAAATCGAGCGGTATGTAAATGCTCAAGTATCACACATACTCGTAATTAGCAAAGCTGATAACGAGTATTTTTATAAATTGTTATAAGGCAATAATTTATAAACAATACATCGCAAATTAAATCTGTGGAGAACCGGTGCGCAAAGCCCACTGGCTCTCCATACTTGATTTTAACAGATACCGTATCTACTCTTATGGTAATAAAGCAAAAAAGGGAATTAGTCTTTGATATTATAGCGTTTTTTAAAGCGGTCAATGCGTCCGGCGGTATCAACTAATTTTTGCTTTCCCGTAAAGAACGGATGACACGCAGAACAAATTTCAACTTTAATATCACGGCTAGTTGAACTTGTATGAATAACATTTCCGCATGCACAGGTAATAGTTGTCTCTCCATAGTTGGGATGAATGTTTTTTTTCATTGTTTCTCCTTCATACATTGTGTATGTTCATATAAGTATAATGGCTGTAATAGATACTGATCCGTATTATCAGACCTGTTCTGAAACGGAAGTTTCCGAATATATCTATTGTAGTGTTCCGGAATTCATTGATTTAAGGAACACATCATTATTCTTTGTTTTCTTCATTTTGTCAATAAGAAACTCCATGAGTTCAGTATCATCCATAGGATTAATAACCTTGCGTAAAAGCCATATCCGCTGCAATTCATCTTCTGTCAGCAATAGTTCTTCTTTCCGTGTACCTGATTTCTTAATATTTACGGCAGGGAACAAGCGGCGATCGGATAAGCGGCGGTCAAGATTGATCTCCATATTACCGGTACCTTTAAATTCTTCAAAAATAACTTCATCCATACGGCTGCCTGTTTCAATCAACGCTGTTGCAATAATAGTGAGACTACCGCCTTCTTCTACGTTACGTGCAGCACCGAAAAAACGCTTAGGCTTGTGCAATGCGTTAGAATCCACACCGCCGGATAAGACTTTTCCCGATGTAGGAACTGTTTGGTTATAGGCACGCGCCAAACGGGTAATCGAATCCAAAAGAATCACTACATCTTTCTTATGTTCTACAAGCCGTTTTGCCTTTTCCAGCACCATCTCAGCAACTTGCACATGACGGGCAGCTTGCTCATCAAAGGTCGAAGAAATAACTTCAGCGTGGACAGTACGTTCCATGTCGGTTACTTCTTCCGGGCGTTCATCAATCAACAGAACAATCAAATACACCTCAGGATGATTTTCAGTAATGGCATTTGCGATTTGTTGCATAAGAATGGTTTTACCGGTTCTAGGCGGTGCCACTATCAATGAGCGCTGTCCCTTTCCTATCGGACAAAATAAATTCATAATACGGGTGGAAAGCAACCCTGTCTTTGTTTCCATATCTAATTTTTGGCGAGGATAGAGCGGCGTAAGATTATCAAAGGGAATACGGCTTTGCGCGATAGAGACATCCTCAAAATTTACAGTTTCAACCCGCAGTAGTGCGAAGAATCGCTCTCCTTCTTTGGGCGATCGTATTTGCCCATACACGGTATCTCCCGTCTTCAAATTAAAAAGGCGGATTTGGCTTGGTGAAATATAAATATCATCTGAACCGGGTAAATAACTATTCTGCGGCGAACGCAAAAAACCGTAACCATCAGGCAGAATTTCTAGCGCGCCTGATGCAAAAATAATGCCGCCGCTTTCAGTATGGTGCTTGAGAATAAAAAAGATGATTTCTTGCTTTTTCATTGTAACCATATCCTCATGGGGAATACCATATTGAGAAGCAAGATCACGCAAGGCATGCATACTCATACGAGTTAAATCATTAATAACAAGTTTCGGCTTTGAATCGGCATCAGCGGCATCTAGCAGCGGATGTTCATCAGAATCATTTTTTACCGGTGTCTCTCCGATACGTTGAAATGCTCTCCGAACTGCTTGGCGGCGAGGTTTTTTTTCAGCATCCGCAAGGTTCAGGGTTTCAACTAATTGTTTTCTTCTTCCGCGTGGACGCACTACCATTTTTTTCTCAGCAGTATCTTCGTTCAGCTCTTCTACGCCGGTTTTTTCAGGTACTGCCGCCGCTTCTTCATAGGATTGCTGCCCTGTATTTGCAGAGCTGCCGGTTTCCTGTACGTCAAGATGAAACTCAGGCTGCCCTCCAAAAGGAGATGCTGCACCGGCAGTATCTAAGGGCGAGCGGCGTATTTTTAAAACAGTCATAAAGTTTCTCCATTTATCATATATTTTTGCAGTAGTAAAGTTATATTCAAAAAAACAAGAATGCAAATGTGTAAGACTTGGGATTATTCTTAGGTATGCGGTATTAAACCGGCAATTATATCTGTATGCCATGTTCTAGTTTGATACTGCATTGACGTATCGTAAGACCATGATTCTAAGAGTATGTATTTCCATGATTTGCACCCGCACATAGCAGAGTGCTTGGGTTTATCTATTAAACCTGTTCGATGATGAAGTTATCCAACAAGTCTATTCTACCTTTTTCATTTTTGTTTTGTCAAGTAATAAAAGCATCATTTCTAACGCTGTCTCTACCGTTTTTTGCCGTATGCCGTTGCGATCGCCGGTAAAAAGATATGTTCCGCTTACCGCAAGAGGCTTTTCTGTCTGATTTGTTGCGCAAGCAATACATACAGTACCAACAGGTACTGCGGCAGTACCGCCATCAGGACCAGCGATTCCCGTAACTGCAATGGCATACAGCGGTCTTTCGCACTTTGCAGCCTGTAATGCACCGGTTGCCATCCATTCTGCTGTTTCACAGCTCACAACACCATAGTGTTCAATAACTGCGGCAGGCACCGCAAGCATATTCACTTTTGATTCGACAGAATACGTTACCCAGCCTCCCCAAAATACCTGTGATACTCCGGGTACCGTGGTAACGGTCTCTGCAATCATACCGCCGGTCAGCGATTCTGCGGTAACAAGCAGTGCCTGCCGCTCCTTTAACGCTTCAATAAGCTGAAAAATAGCCAGATGCATTATGACCGTAAATTTTCTTTGAGCTGAGCCGGCTGCATAGAAAATAAATTATTTTCTGTAATGGCAGAATCTCTAATCATGCGTACCGCTCCTTCAAAAGCAACCCCATCGGCAATTTTAATGCGGGCAGCGGTAACATTGCCATGAACGGTACTTCCACTCTTCATTTCAACCCGGTCAGCAGCTGTTAAAGTTCCGTGTACCGTTCCCTCAATGATAATTGAAGCTGCTCTGATATACTGCGTTTTACACACCGCCTCTTTGCCAATAACAAGCACTCCCTGTGCGTCAATTGCACCGGAAAAAGTACCCAAAATATGTAAATCGTCGGTAAAATTTAAAAGCCCCTCAAACGAGGTTTCCTTTCCCAACACTGTTAATTTTTTTTCTTTGTATATCTTTTTCATATCTTTTTCCTACCCAGCACTATAAACTTGATACCGCCGATAATCAAGAGCAGCGCAGCGATGCCTGTCATGGCTATGCCGAATATATCGCCCATAACAACATACGGGGTTCGAGGGGCTGCATCAAGCATCGGTACCTCAGCACATAGATATGATGCGGTAAAGGGCTCCAGCATTGCAGATATTCTACCATGCGGAGTTATGACAGCAGTTTGTCCCGAAGCGGTTGCACGCACCATAGGCAGCCCCGTTTCAACAGCACGGAATACCGCCATACTCAAGTGCTGATACTGGCAGACAGTATTGTGCGCCCATGCATCATTTGACATATTAACGAGTAATTTCGCACCATTTAAAGCAAATTGCCGTGAAATATACCCAAAAGTATCTTCAAAACAAATGGGTACCGAGAATCTAAGTCCATTTGCCGATAAGACAGCTGCATCGGTTCCCTTAGCCCAAAAATGTGTATCATTTTCTATAAGAAATTGATATACAGCCGGAAACAATCTTTTATACGGGAAATGCTCTGTAAAAGGAACAAGATGCATTTTCCGGTAGCGGTCAGGATGTGGCGGCAATATGTTTACTGTTGGTTTAAAAAGCAGTGCTGCATTATAATCAACCGGCTCCCTGCTAGAATCCGAGCCTTCTTTCACGGCATCATCATTGCCGATCAGGAATGGTACAGATTGTGCATTGAGATATTGCAAAAGCTCATGTACTAATGCGAACATCTCACGATCTTCACGATAGCGGTAGTGCCAGTCAATGCGCGGCACAAATGCGGTTTCAGGCCACACTACAAGCGAAACCGCAGGATTATCAGCAAGAGCCTTGTCTGATAGCTTTCTTAGAATTGAAAACTCTTGCCAATACGATTCCCGTGTTCCTTGCCATGGATCAGTATTTGGCTGAATCAGAGCAATACGGACTTTCGGTAATTGTGAATAGTCTGTTTCATACATAGAGCCAAAGCCCGCTGCACATATAAAACAAATAAGCCATAGAGAGGCAGAAACACATTCCTGCCGAGCAAAAGTACTAAAACCATTGAGCCATTGACGTACAGGTTTTCTGCAATAAGCTTTCATACTTGCTGCCAACCATGCGGAAGGAAATACAACCAATGCTGACACACCCCAAATTCCAAAAATAGCCGACAGTTGAATAAGCGGAACAATACTCCACTGCGAATATCCGGTAACTCCATAAGAAAATCCCAAAAAACCTATGGTTTTAAGATATTCGTGTGCAAGCCATAGTATCCACTGCACAAGATAACCATAACGCGGGAAGCATATATCTGCCACCTTTAAAAGCGGAAGGGTAAGTGCATAGTAAAAAAAATATTGCAGTGTAACAATATATATAGCAAGAGGATGAAATCCCCACAGCCAATAGCCGAAAATAAAATAATTTAAAAACCCGTATATCCCGCCCCATCCAAAAGATGCAAAAAAAGAAATACGCCTTACAAGAATGAATAACGGGATATAAATAAAATACGCAAGTACAGGTAAACCTTTACATACAATGAAATTAGGCTGAGCTAATGCAAACAGAAGAGAAGAACATACCAATAACAGAACATTAATTCCAAAGTGGGTAAGGCTCTCCTTATTAAGCATTCGGCGTTGCGTCCTCTCCTAAAGTACGAACTGCATGGCTTAATATTTTTCCCGGACGAAACACCACAACAGAATGCGGCTCGGTATCAACTAATTCGCCGGTTTTAGGATTCCGCATACCTTTGCGCCCCTTGCGAAATTGCACTGAAAAAGTACCAAACCCGCGAATTTCAATTGTTTCGCCGCGTGCGAGGGCATCAAACATTTCAGTAAAAAAAAGTTCTGTTATAGCATATACATCTTTCAGCATATGATCAGAATTCTTATAAATATGATCTACGATACTCGTTTTTGTTTGTTTATTTTTATTCATTAATGAACCTTCCAGAATAGTCATTATATTTTGATTCAGGAGCTGTCCAAAAACTTCAGTTTTTGGCAGTGAGCTTTACTCACCTATTCCCTTAGATTTAGATGCGATATTTAAAACCAAGTCATTACTGTATAAAGATTTAATTTTAAACTCACTATCAGCCGTGCTGATGAGGATGGCATAAGCAACCAACTTTTTGCCACCAGCAATGACATCCCCCTTACTACATATCAGCAGCGATAATATGACCGTACACTTTCACCTATTTTTATGAATACAGTATTCGTTTATGTAACACCCGATACAACTGTAATAAAAATCCTCTTCTAAATAGAAATTTAAAAGAGGTTTTAAGATAACAGCATAATGAACTGAAATACAAGGATACTACTTTACAGCAAATGTGATGTTGTATAATTTCTGCATACGGGACTTTTTCCGTGCAGCTGCATTGCGTGTAATAATACCTTTACGGGCAGCAGTATCGACTTGATGCGCAAGCTCACGAAGCAAACCGGCAGCACCCTCAGAATCCTTTGCAAGAACAGCAGCCGTATATTTTTTAGCACATGTACGAGCAGCAGACTTGACAGCCTTATGCTGCATACGGCGCACTTCACTCTGTTTATGCCGCTTGAGAGCAGATGCATTATTCGCCATTTTAAACCTCCATACTAAATTAAACCAACTGATTATCTTATTATTGCCAATCAGTACATTTGATACATTAAATAAAATGCAGACTATATTTTAAACCATATCTATTTTTTTTGCAATAGCTACCCGCAATTTTTTCTCATCTTCAGGCGGCAACCCAAGTGCAGTTGCTCTATCAAGATCATTCAAAGCGAGTGTGAGCTGCTCTTCGCGGAAATATGCCAATGCGCGCCGAAAATACACATGCGCTTGATATCCGTTAATTTCCAATGATTTTGTAAAATACTCAATCGCATCGCTATCATTTTTCATAATCATTAAAACAATACCGGCATAGTAGTACGCACGGAAATTAGCAGGATTTGCTTTGATACTACTGCAAAAATCCTGATATGCACATTGATAATTCCCTTCTGCAAAAAAAGCTACGCCCCTATGCTTATACATAATAGATTGTACAAGACTATTAGTTTGTTTTTCGATAATTTTTGTATAAATTGATTGGGCAAGGGGAAAATTTCCCTTGTTGTGAGCCTCTAATGCATGGAGAATAAGGCTGTCAATTGTTTCTAGCGATGACATATCAGGGCAAGCAGGAGTAACAGCACGTTCCCTTTCACTGTCATCAGCTAAAATACTATCAGTAAATTCATCTGCACAGGCATAAAAAAGGTTTCGGCGTGTATCAAGCTGATTATTTAGTTTCCCTTGATAGTCCCGCAGGTCTTGGAACACAACATCTGCCAAGCACAAACTTGCGTTAATAGAAGCTAATTTGCGTTTTAGCGGTGTATCAAGCGGTGAAAATTCATATTTATATACCAATTCATGTTCCACTTCTGCCCACGCATCTTGCAATATTGTCCGTATCTGAATTTCAAAAATCAGTTCTGGCGGCAACGAAAGTCCTACCTTAAAAGTTTCAGGAATTTCTATCAACACATGAGTAGATTCATAGCCAAATTCACGAAAAGTTCTTTCTGCGCCTTTTTCTTCAATCTCCAGAATTTTAAAATTATCAGAAAGGATTGCTTTTACCTCTCGTATATTTTGCATAAATGGGCAGATAATTCTCAGTCCGATGAGGTCGCTTAAAACAGGCAGCTCGTATATATCCTTTTTTGGAGGATATTTTAAGAGCTTTTTATAGAAACTATCAAATTTTTTAATTCGTGATTTATACGAAAGAATTGCAGAAACTTGTATAAGAGACCGTAGATATTCTTCAAGCCTATCAAGCAATGCCGTCAGATGAGGTAAGCTCGCATCATACTTTTGCTTCAGTTCTCTTATATCAGGCAACCATACAGCATTTGAAGACATACAAACCGCCAAACCAAAAAAATAAAAAAAATAGGCGGTTAAAAAACCGCCTAATCTCAATCGAGATACCTATTACTCAGCAGCAGGAGCTGGAGCAGCTGAACCTTCAGAAGGCTTAAAACCTGCTTCAGTTGCCATCTTTTCTTGCTCTAAGAAGCGCTGAACCTGTACATGACCAAAGCGTGAAACTTCGCGCTGTTTGCGTTCTTTATTAAGTTTTGTCTGAATCCCCCAAATGTTTTCATCAGCAAAGTCACGTACTGTGTTCAATACAGCTTTGTCATAGATAATTTTAACATCTTTGAAGTAACCTACAAAACCACCGCCGTCATGTGCTGCATCACGGGTTACCAAGAAACCGGCAAATGCGCAGTGAGGCAATGCTGTCGGATATGCAGGATAAATGCGTTCCTCACGACCGCGTACATCCATCAGGTATGAAGGGTTATTCCATACAAGTTCTTTCCAGCCGTCAAAGAGAAGATAACCCATAAAATAGCGATTAACTTCGTCTTTTTCATTGCGGATAAGTACATAAAGACCATGCGGGAAATTCATACCATAGGTATTAACAGCAATGGATTTAAGAACACCGGTATTGCGTACAACACCATAACCTTCTTCAAAGCGACCTTTTCCAGATGCTTTTTCTTCGTCTGTAGGCTCTTGCACATTCCCGCCGTCATCAACCTGTGCAAACGGTTCATAAACAGGAATATTGAAAGTAGGCTGAACAACTGCGCTTGCGTTATGGGACCAAGCAGGGAATTCAATACGAACACCCATCAAAGTCTGACCTGCATAGTTTTTAGCTTCATCGCTCACCTTTGATTCTGCTGCATGAGAAACAGCAACAGCTACCGGATTGCGTGAAGAAGGATTTAACACAACTTCCCACTGAGCAATCGCCAAAGAAGTTCTCATTAAGGCTTTCTGCTCATCAGTATAAGAAGTTCCTGCTACCTGACCATAGTCCATAACGGTCCGGCGGTTTTGTGTCATAGCACCGTTCTTATCAGCAAGAATATCTGCGTTAAGTAACGCAAAGTCAACCAAGATTGCTTCTTCAGCAATCGCAAGTGCACCGGTAAACAAAAGTGCAATTGCAACAAGTATGCTTGTTCTTTTCATTAGAAAGCTCCTTTTCATAGTTAAGTATGCCCTGTTATGTATAAGTATACGAAAGATACTTATTCTTGTCAACTATTTTTCTTCCATGGGGAGTGTATCTTAGCATGAGATTTTCATATAAATCTAAGAAAACAGGCGAGCAACGCCCTCCTTCAAAAACTGCTTCGTAATCCGCCAATGCGGATAAATAAACTATTTCCTTACAGAAAAAGCCGATAGGCTTTCAGTTTTTGAGCAGACCCATCTCTAAAAACTCAGACATAGATTTTTAGAGATGTCCTACTATTTCCTGCCGTTTTTTTTACGAGTGCGTATAAACAATTATGATGAACACTCAGATACTCGTTCCCCCTATCATACCTGCGGCATTAAGTGCTCTTATTTCTTTCTATAGTTTATATGGATTGCGCCGCTATCTTCCAGCCGGATATATGTATGCTGTATTGATCATAGGTGCAAGCTGTATCGCTGCTATCGGCTGGGGCATGCGATATACATACCGCATCCGGCACACAGAAAAAGCGGGACATACAAGCACACCGATTTTGTTTCATATCACCGGTAGATGCTTACTGTTCGCAGTGACCGTTGGTATGATAGCCGGCATCTATAGCGAAAACACAGTGCATATACATCAGATGCCGCCTAAAACATTAGTACCGCTGCGCAGCGTAACCGGAGCGGTACTGCTTCTTACCGGTGAGCCGGTACCTGCAGGTTCCGGCTCGTACAGTATTTCTGCCCGTCTTCTTGCCTGCACGGATGACGAGGGAGCTGTGTACTCCGCACAGAGCGATCTTTCATTGCGCATACCGGCTCCGATTGTACAAGAAACACTCAGCGGCGGCATCGGATGTACCGCAACCAGCTTAACAGCACGCGATATACCGCCGCTGAATCTTATCGAATATACACGCGGCGATTTGCGCCGGAGGAAAGAACTGGGCATCTCTAAAAACTTGGTTAGATTTTTAGAGATGCCCGACGAGTTTTTTAATAAGTCATTTAACTATTATGACTTATCGAAAAACATCGCAAATAAATCTAAGGAAAACCTCTTAAAAAATGAAGTTTTTAGAGGTTCCCTACAGCATTATGCATCGGATACGGATATTGATCCGTGCCGGTTCTATGTACGGGGGATATACCTTTTTGTTCAGGGCAGATTCGGAAAAACAGGAGCTGCTTTTTTTGCAGATAATTGTAAACCGGTCTTTTTAGGTTGGCAATCAGCATTAGCACGCATACGGGCATTTTTACGGTTTGCATTGATGCGCATACTATATACATGGGGAGATGCGGGCGGTTTATTGCTTGCATTATTAGCTGCCGACCGATCATTTTTATCGAAAGCCTGTATGGAAGCATTCAAACATGCCGGACTTTCGCATATTTTAGCCCTATCTGGTATGCATGTATCGCTTATCAGTACTGCTGCATTGCAAAGCAGTGTTTTCGTAGGCGGGAGAAAACACGCTATTGGGCTTTCTCTTGCCGCTGTATGCCTTTTTGTATGGTTCGCCGGTTCCGCCCCATCGCTTAACCGTGCACTTGGAATGCTGTTGATTGCAGCTGCCGGCAATGTGCTGCATATACGCCCTACACCATTAGCAGTATTGTCGGCAATGCTTTTTATGCATATTATCTGCTATGCTCCTGATGCGCTTACTTTAGGCTTTATGCTTTCATATAGCGCATGTGCGGGGATAATTGTTTTCGGTGCAGCTTTTTCCCGCGGCATCATCACACAAGCAGCAAGCATACCCCGCGGAATTACTGAAAGTATTTCTGCATCGCTTGGCGCACAAAGTTTTACTGCACCGATTGTTGCACACTATATCGGTACGATTGCATCTGCCGGCATCATTGCCTCCTGCGTAATAAGTCCGCTTATTTCTCTGTTTTTAATTGCCGGTCTTGTATGCATTCCGATAGCGATTTGTGTGCCGCATGCCGCGCCTATTCTTGCACCCGTTTTTAATATACTATATGGAGTGATCTACCGATGTGCAGCATTTTTTTCCAGTTTCCCGCTTATCACTGCACACAATCACAGCAGCGCATTTATACTCGGCTCTACATTATTCTTGTGCGGATTTTTGACAGTCCTATGGGCATTCTTAGATGAGCATAAAGAGAGGCAAAAGCTAACCCTACTCTTTATGGAAAGCTGATGGAGATTACTCTGCATCAGCTTTTTGATGATATAATCAACACCAAGAAATTAACCGATAAATCATTGTTGGAAAACTGGAGCTGTCTCAAAGGTTGGTTATTTTTTAGAGGAGCCATAGATCGGCGAGTTCAAACATCTCGTTCAAACATCTCGTTCAAACATCTCGTTCAAACATCTCATTGTTAATAAACCTGTTCCGAAACAGAAATTCCCGAACAGGTTTCATGCGTAGAAAAACCGCTAACTAACTTTGAACTTCCCGACCTCTGCTGCAAGATTTTCAATACTCGCCTTGTTTTTCTGCGTTATCTCGGTTACTTCCTGTACGGCATTGTTAATCTGTACTGCACCAGCTGCCATTTCGTTCATGCTGGCAGTAATAGCAGCCGCAAGACCATCCAGTTTATGCATTTCTTGTTCTACCGACTCACCGCCTCGCAGCATTTCATCGGAACCTTCTTCGACTTCCGTGGTAACACTGTTGATACTTTTTATTGCGGTCAATACTTCTTTACTGCCATGCTCCTGTTCACGCATCGATTCAGTCAAATGCTTGCTCATCTGCTCTACTTGTTCAGAAAGATTAAAAATAATAGAAAACTTTTCTTCTGCTAGCTTTGAAGATTTGGATAAAGTTTCAATTTCCCCGCCAAGGCTCTTGAGTGTTGCGGTAATAGTCTTTCCTTGAGCAGCAGATTCTTCGGCAAGTTTACGGATTTCATCAGCGACAACGGCAAACCCCTTGCCAGCTTCCCCCGCATGAGCAGCCTCAATAGCAGCATTCATCGCTAAAAGATTGGTCTGCGATGCAATATGCTCAATAACACTAGAGGCTTCCATCAAACTGCCGGACTCTTCCGAAATTTTCTGCGTAACAATATTGGATGTACTGATTGTTTCTTTACCATCAGCGGTTGCGCTAGCAAGCATTCTGATTGTTTGATCGGTTTTATCGAGTGTCTGACTGATTGATGCAATATTTGCAACCATTTGTTCTACAGAGGCAGACGATTGCGCAACACTTTTAGCCTGTGTATCAATACATCCATCCAACCGCTTAATTATTTGGATAATTTCTTCAATAGTTGCGGTTGTAGAACTAACGCTGGAACTCTGCGTAATAACTTGCTGTTTTACACTATCTATATTAACGCTGATTTCATGGATGGCATGTGCCGTATCGCTCATATTCGTTGCAAGTTCCTTACCAATTTTATCCATCACAGCCGTATCTTCACTCACTATTTGTACCGAGCGACCGATTTTCTTAAGGGTCTGATTAAAGTATGATGATAATTCGGTAATTTCGTTATGACCGGTAACGGGCAGCCGCATGGTTAAATCACCTTCTTCCTCCGCTATATTTTTTAAAATAGTAATGGTATGCTGCAAGGGTTTACTAATCGAATGGCTAACGGTAACATACAGTAAAACAATAACTGCAATCATAATAAGAACATATTGAATAACTGTCATTCTGATAGAGCGGGATGCCTCAGTAGTAAATACCTCAAGTGCCGTTACAGACATGAAGATCCACTGTTCCTCAAGTCCATTTATCTTGAGCGGAACAAATACGTATTTACTTTTTTTGCCCGTAGCTTTTGAAGTGCGGGTATCTTGCTCAATGTTGCCGGCACTTACACTTTTAAAAATATCTTTCCAATATGGACTTTTATCAAATTGATTCGCTAACATCTTTTTTGGATTCGTCCCGTGCGCAAGAATGATTCCGTTATTCATACATAGAATTTTATAATCGGTTGCTGATGTCCCAGGTATCTTTTCTATTTTCTGCTGCAAGTAGGAAACATCAATGTCAACATTGATTACGCCGATACTTTTTCCGCCATATATAATTGGTGCCGCAAGTGTGATAACAACATCCGTACCATTTTTATAAGGGGTTATCGCTATCATCTTTTGACTTGCCATCGGCTTTTTATACCACTCGTCAGATGTTTCATCAAATGATGCAGCAACCACTTGAATACGCCCCGCATCTTGTACGGCATACGGAGCGAACCTGCCATCTTCTTCATAGATACCAGTACCGGCAAAAGCAGCATCTTGCCCGTCAAACGCATTCGGCTCAAACAACGCTGCTAAGCCTATGAGTGCCGTATGCTTTTCGGCAAACAGTTTTAAATAGGCAACAATCCGCTCTCTACTTCGTATATTCTCCGGTAAACTCAACTCATGCTGAATAATATCATATAAGTCGCTGTACGTTTGGTGGATTTCGATGAACTCCTGCCCTATTTCAGCCGCTAAAAGCTGATTCTGATTGGTCATTTCAAATGTTTCATGCGTAATGGCATACATATATCCGGTATATCCATCATACAACGCTTTACCGGAAAATACCGTCAACAGCAACAGAGAAATAACAACTGTTAAATTAAAGCCAAGTCCATGAAAGGAGCGGCGAACTCCAGAAGATTCTTTTGTGCGAAGCACTTTACTACTTTTCATCATTTCACCTCGTTATAATACAGGGCACCTCTAAAAACTCGGTTAGATTTTTACAGATGCCTCATCAGCAAAGCTGATAACGAGTTTTAATTTAAGTCTTTATATAGTAATGACTTAAATTAAAACATCAACATGTGATGTTCTAAATCGCTCTATTTGCACAATTTAGAACCCGGTGACCTGTTCGGCAACAGACTGATCGAACCGGTCTGGGATATCTCAAATTCCTACCGGTAAGATACTTTTCAACAAATAGCGATCAATTCACTTTAAACTTACCTACCTCCGCAGCAAGTCCCTCAATGCTTGCTCTATTTTGACGGGTAATTGCATTAACATCCTGCACGACATTGTTAATTTGCACAGCACCGGCAGCCATTTCTGTAATGCTGTTTGCGATAGCATCCGACATAGCTCCCAGCCGCTCCATCTCGGACGCAACCAAATTGCTGCCTGCCAGCATATCATGCGAATTATTCTGTGCCTTCTGCGTTACCTCTTCTATTATGCGCATGGAATCCATAATTCTGCCACTGTCGGCACTTTGCTCCTCCATCGCATCCATAATACTGTGTTCCTGTGTTTTTGTTTTTGCCATCAGGGTAAAGATACTGTCAAACTGCCGCTCAATAGAAACAGTCGCCTCATTTACCCTCCCGATTTTTTCTCGTAACTCCTTGAGGATCGCGGTAATATTTTTCCCGTGTCGGTTGGATTCTTCGGCAAGTTTACGGATTTCATCGGCAACAACTGCAAAGCCTTTTCCTGCATCTCCTGCATGAGCCGCTTCTATTGCGGCATTCATTGCTAAAAGGTTCGTTTGAGCTGCTATATTCTGAATAATAGCACTTGTATCCAGTAACACCTCAGAACTGGCATCAACCCCCTGTGTTAAGGTTACCGTTTCCTTAATGGCAGCCTTACCTGCATTTGCCGCCAGATTCAGTTCATCCAATGTTTTCAGATTTTCGGCAACCCCCGTTGCAACTGTCTCAGCATTTGCAATCATACGGTTTATATTCCCTGAAGAAACAGCAACACCTTTAGTTTGTTCAACAATATGCTTATCTATCTGCTCGATTGTTTTAGTAATAACTTGCAGCGAAGACCCAACCGCAATAACGCTCGAAGCATGACTCATAATTTGCTTTTTAATTGATTCGATATTCGCGGTAATTTCATTGATAGAACTTGCCGTTTCTTCCATATCTGCGGCAAGATCGCTGCCAATTTCTTGTAATGAGTAGGTATGATTACTCACTGACTGCATTGATGTGCAGATCTTTTCAATCGTTTGATTGAAATAGTATGAAACTTCCGCTGTTTCGTCATTATGGATAATCGGCAGCCGCACAGTTAAATCGCCTTCCCCATGCGCAATATTTTGCAACGCGACTAGCAGCCGTTCAAGCGGTTTTACGATACGTCGACCCCATAAAAAGGCTACTACAAGGAAAAAAAGCCCTAAGCTGCCGCCGACAACAAGCACCACCCTCAACATTTGAAAATATTCTGCAAAAACTTCGTTCTGTTGGACAAAACAGATAATCTTATAATTCAGTTTCTCTATCGTATATACCTTGCACAACCATTTTTCTCCCTCCATAACGATAGTGATAGGATCAGCTTGTGCATTAGCGAGCAGCTTAAAATCCGACACCTTTGTTTCGGTTAATTTTTGAAACATAAAGTCAGGATGCCCCGGATCGGCTAAAATCGTATTATCATGCTGTACCAGCATGAAATAGCCGGTAGAACCCATTTTAAAACGAGCAATAATCTCGGTCAGCGTATTTAATGTAAATTCAACCCCGATTGCACCGATATACTCATCGGTATCAGAATAGATATTCTTTGTTAAGCCTACAACACTATGACCTAATGCTGAATGAAACGCATCCAACTGAATAGTCTTTCCTTGACCGGCAGCGGCTAATTTATACCATTCCCGCTCACGAGGATCATAATGACGCGGATGATACCCGTCATGATTCGAGGTAAATCCACCCCATTTCGTCCCCATATATACTTCAACATAATCGGGAAAATTTTCTTGTACGTTTTTAAACAGATTACGGATTTTTAAATCACGCGGAGTCCGTTCAATATCAGTCATTTTTTTATTTTCCGTATCATTCACATGCGAATACAATTCAGTACCGGCATTGCGCACATCTTCTTGTTTTGCAAGCATTGATAGCATATTAGCAGTATCGTCAAACAGAAGCTGTATCGTATTACCAATCAGCATTAAATCATGTTCCATAATGCCGGTAAAATGCAGCATGCTGCTCTTTTTGAGCTGCGCTCCGGTAAACACAGAAACACTTGTCAAAAGTGCACTGATCACAACGGTAAACGCAATCAGTAATTGCAGCCGGATAGAAAAATACCGCCGTTTCGCATTGCCATTGGCTGAAAACTGCCCGCCTGATAAAATTGATCTTTTCTTCTGTACTTTTTTCATGCTGTAATTTCCTGTGTATAGTGCGTATGACAAACAATAGATAAAAGGTTCCTTAATTTTAATATGCGATATTTTAATAAGTCATTTATAATTATAGACTTATTAAAACATCGATACATACCTTCTTTACTATAGCATACACAATGCCATTCTAACAATAGGCAGCTATTGTACTCTGCCTGCCTCTTAAAATCAAGCAAAATAGGAAAATTTCTTGATAAATCACAAAGAATTGTTACCTGTCGAAAACAACAGCAATTCTAAGCTATGTTTTAAACTTTCCCACCTCCGCAGCTAAGCTGTCAATCGCTCCTTTATTCTTCTGCGTAATCTCGTTTACTTCCTGAACTGCGTTATTGATTTGTTTTGTACCGGAAGCCATCTCATTCATACTTTCAGTAATGACACGAGTGAGTTCATCTAATTTCCGCATCTCTGCAGCAACACTCTCCCCTCCTGTCAGCATTTCTTTCGAGCCTGCCTGAACCTCCTGTGTTACAGTGTCGATAGTTTTAATGGTAGTCAGCACTTTATTACTACAGTTCTCTTGCTGCTGTATCGAGTCGGTCAGGCGAATGCTCATTTCTTTGACCTGCTCGGCAAGCGTAAAAATTACATTAAATTTTTCTTCGACTGTTTTAGACGATGCAGCAAGCGTTTCGATCTCTCCTGACAAAGTTTTCAGTGTTGCAGTGATTGTTTTTCCTTGTGCAGCCGAATCTTCCGCTAATTTACGGATTTCATCCGCGACGACGGCAAAACCTTTCCCTGCTTCTCCCGCGTGGGCGGCTTCTATCGCCGCATTCATCGCGAGAAGATTGGTTTGCGAAGCAATATGCTGAATAACACTGGAGGCTTCCATCAGCGATCCGGATTCCTCAGCAATCTTGTTTGTTACAGAATTTGAGGTTACAAGCGTTGCCTTACCGTCACCGGTTGCAGTAGTAAGGGCTTTTATAACATCATCGGTTTTATCAAGTGTTTGCCCGATAGAATCGATATTTACCGCCATCTCTTCTACAGAAGAGGAAGACTGGACGACGCTTGCAGCCTGCGTTTCGATGCTCGTATTTAATTGTCTAATTGTACGGACAATTTCTTCGATAGTTGCAGCGGTTTCGGTAACACTAGAAGCCTGCGTTAAAGCCTTCTGCTTCATTCCATCAATATTCGCATTAATCTGATGTACTGCACTCGCCGTTTCAGTCATGTTTGCGGCAAGTTCATTACCGATTTCTTTCATTATATTACTATTTGCCCCAACTTGCCGAATTGAAGTTCCGATTTTTGCAATCGTTTCATTGAAGTATTCGGATAGATCAGCAATTTCGTCGTTTCCATTTACCGGTAGGCGTACCGTTAAATCACCTTCTCCTTGTGCGATATTTTTTAAGGCGCGTATAGTTTTTTTAATCGGTGCCATCATTTGTTTGGTGATAAGATAGACGATAATAAACGCAATCAGTAAAATGACAGTGCCGATACCGCTCATTGACAGTCCCAGTGCATCAACTGTTCCCAAAAATTCTTTATATGGAGCACGCACAATAACCGTCCAGCCGGTTCCTGTAATTTTTGCAAAAGCAGCAATCTCTTGTTTATTATCTTTATAAAAATAACCGACTGTCGGAGAAGATTCACTGAGCGCACACTGTTCAAAAGCAGCAATAGTAGAAAAAGACTCATCTGTTTTCGCTTTTTCAATATTATTATTTTTACTCTTTATTAAATCAGAATCAATAGCAGCAATAGTTGTACCGGTATCGCCTATAATATAACAATTACCCGTTTTACCAATTACTATATCACTAATGAGATCGGAAAGCATTTGCCCGTCTGCAGCAGCTGATATAACACCGATAATCGTTTGATGATCATCATAGAGAGGGATATTAAAGCGTATTTGTAGTTTTCCTGTTGCGCGGCTTACGTTCGGCTGCGAAACAGCGCGTTTCCCTTTCATTGCCGTCTGATACCACGCGCGATCTTGTATATTAATGGTATTAACAGTATCCCCATCAAGTGAATACGAGATACCGCCTGTATCGCAAAGTACAAAAGATTCGATAACTGAATGTTTCTGCGCTTCGATTTTAAGATAGCGGAGCTTTTCTATCATTGTAGAAGTATTATCATACAGTATCGGTACCCGCGATAACCCATCTATAAATTGGAAAAGAACCATAATTCTTTGATCGATAATCTCAGCGGTATCAGAGGCTTTGTCTAATAAGTATGTTTCAAGGTTTTCTATTACGGCATTATGAGAAAGCCGAATCGCAACGACCGCAAAGGCAATCCCTATTGTTAATATCAACAAGGCAAAAACTATGACGAATTTAGCTAAAATAGAAAAACGTTTTTTCATATAGTACCCCAAACATCCCCTATAAATTATTACACCTGTTCGGAAACTTTCATTTCGGAATAGGCTGCTTTGAAATGCGATGTTCAAAATCCTGCAAGCGGTATATGCAAGCAGCATATACAAACATGCATAGTAATATATACGATTTAGAACTCGTTTACAGGGGGCAATCCCAAAAGATGGTTACTTTTTGCCATCAGCATAGGCAGCCCCATATCTAATATTCCAAAAATTTACCTATGTCCGTAAAAACAATCGAAAGCTGAACATAGTTACACAGGCATGGGGATGGTTTTAGAAGAAGCGATGGGGATGTCATTGCCTGCGGCAATGACATCCCCATCAGCACAGCTGATAGGCTTTCAGTTTTTTGACAGCCCTGTTCCGCATATAAAACTATCCTTACCACAACCCCATGCTTTTCTGCATGAGTAAGGTTACACCGGCAATACTTATCCAACAGCACAAACCAAGCAGTAACGGTTTTATCCCCGATTTTATTAATGCAATCATATCGCTATTTAATCCGGTAGCAGCCATTGACATCACAAGTAAAAGATTGCTCAGCACTTTGAATGGGTAAAAAATATTTGTATTAAAGCCATACTGTACTAATACAGTTGTAATACATGACGCTATAAGAAAATAGAAAATAAAAAGGGGAAATGCTTTTTTAAAATCTGCCTTTTTTTGCGGCTGAATATTTTTTCCGAATAAAAAACGGCTTACAAAAATTGTGAGTGTAACAGGGATAATAGCAAGGGTGCGAGTGAGTTTCACGGTAACCGTTTTATCCAATGTCTGAGAGCCAAGACTCCACATTGTATCCCATGTAGCAGCTGTCGTTGCTGCTGCGGATATATTATGAATTGATATACCTGCAAAAATGCCGAATGGTCCGCCTGTTGCCGTACTCAACTGCATAAGATGCCCAAATGCAGGGAAAAATAACACCGATAGAACATTAAACAGAAAAATGACTGAAATCGCTTGCGCAATATCTTCGCTATCAGCAGCAATAATCGGCGATACAGAGGCAATAGCCCCGCCGCCGCCTACAGCAAAACCGGCACCGATTAAAGTCGCTGTATTTACCGACACGCGTATATATTTGTAAAATACAAGTGCAAGCAGCTGCGAAACGAGGATAGTACATATAATGATAGGCAGGGCTTGTCTCCCTGTTTTAAATATAACATTAATATCCATCCCGAACCCAAGAAAAACAACGGTTGCCTGCAATAATTCATTCGCTGTAAACTTAAGTCCTGCAATGGCTTTACCTTTATTCTTCCAGAGCAGTGCAATCACCATTCCTGTTACCAGCGCTATTACTGCGTCCCCGATAATCGGAAATTGCTTTCCTAAAAACCACGCAAAAAGGGTAATTACTCCAGAAATAGTAACGCCAAACCATACTTCTTGTATTTTCTGTATTATTTTTGTATTCTTTACTGCCTCAAAAAAAGAATTTTTAGGCGATAGGGTGCTTTTCGTATATACTATACGCTGAATACATACTTCTTGCCGAAATCCTGAATCCAAATCCAATACACTTGCGTGAAGATCCCTATTATCATCAAAAGACATTTGTAACTCTATAGTAGGCTCACCTGCATTTTTTACTTCGAGTTCATCAATCGTAATAGAATCAAGATAATCAACTTCTTGCGCTGTTTTTTTTAAAAAGTCGATCCGAATTTGCCGCTGATTATTATGAACCGTTGTTAATTGCAGCGTTTTAGGATATTGAGATCCTGTCATTATCACCGGAAAAAAACTCCCATCAGCAAGTTTTATTCCTATTTTTGACGACATAAGCATCACTCCTGATTTTATTTTCCCTTCTGCACAGCAAGGGTGGACAGAATAAACCTATTCGCAAACTTCCATTTCGCAACAGGTCTAATGTAAACATATAGAGAGCGGCATAGTCTCAAAAAAATAATATGTTTTATACGGCTTTGTTAGCGTATTGCCTTTTTCATTCTAAAACATCTCTAAAATCGGTATTTTTACGTACTTCTCAACATACCGATAGGGAAATCTATCGTGTACTATTCAAGTTTACTTTCAGCAAGACTATACGATTTTTAGTTGTTCTTATTGTATAGCGTTTCTCACTACCATTGCAAAACAGCGGAATATATAATCCGCCTTATAGAGAAAATAAATTATTCTATAATTTACTATACAATAACATTGCAGAAAATAAAATTGATTTGAATAAAAGAGTGTACAAAAAGAAAAGCGGATGATGGGAGTCGAACCCACGTCTCCAGCTTGGAAGGCTGGGGTAATAGCCGTTATACGACATCCGCTAGGAGAATATACTATGATGATACTGTATATGTTTTTTTTTGTCAATACCTCTTGCAATTTATATTTCCGTTTCAGCATTGACAGTTTGTTCCATTATTAAACCTGTCCAACAACAACGTTACCGAACAGGTTTAGTATTTACCAGCTGTTCCCTATAAATTGTCTAAAACAAATTTTTTGAAACAAACAATATATCAACGGTTATTTTCTCTTTTGTATTCCCTTTTTGATATAGTACAATTTTTTTGCTTCCTCCTGACATTAAATCTTTCACCTTGTATACAATTGGTTCATTTGCTTGTTTGTCAGTATTGGTTACATAAAATGTTTCACTCGGGAACCACCCGGATTCACGAATATCAAATACTAGTGCGACTTCATCTTTACCTGTCAAATCGGTAATGGTTTTAGCCGGTTGTATTTCATTTTGTAGTATCTGATTCCCTTGAATACTAACGGCTTGCGCCTTGCTTTTATCGAACAGCATTTGTTTGTTGTCCTGTGCATTCTGACGCTGTAGTGCAATCGTTCCAAATACTTTCATATTTTTAGTACCGGTAATACTTTTCATCCGTGCACTAATGCTTATTCCTTTAGCAGTGATAGGAGTACGTTCGGTTACTTGATATTTTTCTTTGTACTTAATATGTGCTAAAGAATTATCGCTCAGGAATTTTAGTTTATACTTGATAATCTGACCGGGATTATTAGAAGAAAATCCTCCATTAACAATGTAGTCTTTAAACTGCCCAAGCGTTGTTACTGATTTTTTACTACCGCCGATAATATGAATCGTTGTATGTGTCATCTCATCAAGTTTTGCCAATGCGAGTTCTACTTTATTATCAACGGTAAAGGGCTTTACCTTAAACGCTGTATTAAAGTACGGTTTTAGCTCTTGCCAACTCTTATCGGATTCTATAAAAAGATATGCAATACGCCCATACGACACAGAAGAAACATATACCGGCATTGTACTACCCAGTACTTCACGGGGTATATCCGTCATCATCGGTGCAGTATCTTCGTTTACATCCGCGGTATAAAATGTTTCTGTAAAGCGGATTAAGTGCCGGTGCTTTTTATCACCTTTCTTGAATTTAAATCCTCCGCCAATTTTGTTTTTTATTCTCCCAACTCCAAATCCTACTCCAAGTTTCAAATGAGCATCAAACGAACTTTCACTTTTAATGAGAATTTCTTCATAACTTGAACGTGCTGATGCTGTCGAGGTTATTTTTTGGCTTAATATCTCATTATGCAATTCCCGATAGGCAGCTAAATCCGGTTTTATGGTTCCGGAAGTTTTCCCAGCTTCGCCGTTTTTTCCTTTGAGTCCTTGCAGGCTAAACGAAATAAGCGCATCCCGTTTCTTCCCTTGGAGTATTTCTTTATAACTGCCTTCATCAATACTGTCACCTACCAGAACTGCGCCTGGATAAATTTTCGTATACTCAGGATCAAGCAAGAGATTATCGCCCAATGCAGCACTGATAGTATAAGACACCTCTTTTTCCTCATACTTTACCGGTAAACCGTCTTCGTTCAATTCCGGATCGGTTGTTTTAGTCAACATTTCTGATTCCCGCTGCTCTTTCACGTCCGCTGGTTTTTTTGACAAGGTATTCGGTAAGATCATACGGTGCAACGCTTCATCTTTCTTAGTTTTTTTCTCTTTCAGCGGGTTATTATCACCGGAATTTTTTTTTGAAGATTTGCTGTGTACCGCTGAAGCCGGTTTACTGACCGGTTGTTGACATGACGCTGCCCCCATTATACATGCCAAATACAGCAAGCAAAAAGCGGATATGCACACAGAGTGCCGTTTTCGGTTATGTGCAGTCATACAAGACCTCCTCATGTGCAGGTAATGCACTGATAAAATAAAGAAGTACAAACGTGCTTCTTGTCTTGTATATACGCACTGCAAAGAAAAAACGGCTGGTATTTACGTACCTAACAAGGGGATGTCATTACCGGCAGCAAAAAGTTGGGTACTTATGCCCCCCTTACTTTAAACACTAAGACTGAGACATACCGGTTCAATTGAGGAGGCATTTCCTTTCACATCAGTAGTAACAATAACTGCCTGCAAACAGAGCTTTTCCCATGAATCCTGTACATATTCGCACAATCCGGAACGATATTCCCGTATTTTTTGATGCGGCGTATAGCCGCCTACTGAATCAAAGCTGCCGGTTCTTCCTGCATCGGTAATATACGCAGTGGATCCGGCAAGTATGCGGCTGTCAGCAGTCAAAGCCTTTGTACCGGATCCGATAACAGCCGATACTTTTCCGGCAAGGAAAAAACCCATAGTCTGTTTTTCGGCAGTTGCAAATGCAGAAAAGTCTACTAAAATAATAGAAGTTTCACGTTGTATACGAGGAAGCAGCAAATCAATAGCTGTAAATGGATTATCTGCTTGTAAACGGTGATACCCTATTCTGCCGAGCAGTGAAACTACCGCAATTTTCTGCTGACAGTCGTGCTTATAGCACTGCTTATAGCACTGCTGACCGCAGGTAAAAAAATTATATCCGGCACCGGGGCTTGCGTTCGGTATGTTGAAAGGGCGTAAGACAAAAGGCAGAGAATCCAATGCCGCTACGGTATCTGCTTTATGAAAAATAAAATCCCCAGCAGTAATACAGTCTACGCCAAGTTTTTTCAGAAAAACGGCATGCCGCTTTTCTAAGCCACCCGCACAAGATGCAGAATTTGCATTGGCAATAATAAAATCAGGCTGAAAGCTTTTTTTAAGATTCCCCAGTAATTTTTTTACCGTGTATATACCTGATTTTCCGATAATTTCCGAGATGTAGGCAATCCTCACCGGGACTCCTTTATCGGTCTTTTTTCTTTTGGTAAAATAGACTGTATCATTTTTTCACATTTTTTTTCTAATACGGTATTTCCCAATATGCTATACGTATCGCGTAAATTAAACAGTGCGTCAGTTAGATCAGGAGAAAAAAGAAGCGCAGATTCAAAGGCATGGCGGGCTTGCCGATACTCTTGTACATTAAACAGCAAGGTTCCATAATTATTCCAAATTCTGCCGTTGGTTGTCTCTAAGTTCAACGCAGTGGTATATGCTTTTTTCGATGCTTCTGTTTCACCGACTTCATGCAGTACAACGCCCAGTGTGTCCCATATATCAGCATCATAAGGATTACACTCGGCTGCATTTAAAAGGGCATTGCGGGAATTTTGCTTTTGCTTGAGTGCATAATAATTTAATCCTAAGTTAAACCATAACAGCGCATTATCGGGTTCTAACTGCAATGCCCGCCGCAAATATGCGATCGCCTCCATATAACAGCCGTCAGCAGCAAGCGCAACAGCCGTATCATTAAACAAATCTGCACTTTCTTGCATATTCGTGAGTATCTCCTATGCTTTTTGCATGAAAGAAAAAAGATCCATTAATAGCGATAACGCATGATGGTCTTTCCCGCTATGAGACAAGCTATCATATACTTTTTGAAGCAAGGTATCTGCCTTTTGCGCCGCCGCCTCTATTGCCCCGGAACAATGCAAGAGTTCAATCGTTTGCTCTACAGCATTTGCGTTGATTCCTTGCAAACGCGCTTGTTCAAAATATCGAATGAGACGTTCCTTGTCCTCAGGATACCGTTCAATATGCAAAATAACCGGTAGACTTTTTTTGCCTTCAACAATATCATCTCCCCGTTTTTTACCGGCATTTCCTGAAGTAATATTTTTTATATCATCTGCAATTTGAAACGCAACGCCTGCCTGCCCTGCAATATGGGCAAACTGTTCCGCTTCACTATGAGAAACACCGCCGGCACGCATACCAGTATAGGCAGCAAGAAATGCAAGAGCACCTGTTTTTCGCCTGCTCATATGTTCATATTCTGCCTGTGTAGGGAAAACCATAGGATTATTATGCCAATGAATGTCAAGTGCCTGCCCTTCATGCAGTGCCTGTATACAGGAAATTGCAACGTGATAGATGTCATTTTTTATTTCAGGTGCTGCCGGCAAGTTACTAATGCTGCTTAATGATTTAAAATACAACCAGCTTCCCGTATTCAAGGCAGTATCTAATCCAAAACGGATATGAGCAGCAGGCTTTCCTCTGCGCAACTCAGAATTATCTTCTATATCATCATGGATAAGGCTTGCCGTATGGATACCTTCAATCAATGGTACAAGAGTATAAATGGCTCTACCATTGCGCTCAGCGTGAACTCCGCCGGCAAGTTCATACGAAAGAATCATTAAAAGCGGTCGCCATCGTTTGCCGCCGCTCATCAGTAAATCAATACAAGGATCTGCTAACAACGGCATAATACTAGAATCAGGGGCTAAGACACCGGCAAAAGTCTTTTCTTCTTCAGATTCTAAAAAAAATGCATTTAAAGTCGTTTCTATTTTTTCCAGCCGTTGCGCAAATTCAGTATTCATATTATATAGTATAGCGAATATTCTATCATATACCAAGAGGTTATAGTAAAATATGGGAAATCAATATCAAGAACCGGATTATTGGTCAAAAAAAGCATTTGCAGAAGGCTATCCTGCCCGCTCTGTATACAAATTGGAAGAAATGCAAAAAAAATTCGGCTTATTTAAAAAAAAGAGTGCTGTACTCGATCTCGGTGCTGCACCGGGAAGCTGGACCACGTATCTTTTACGCTTTCTTTCTCCCGAGGGTCGGGTATGCGCTATAGATTTACAGCCGCTTTCAGCTGCAATTCAAGATACGCGGCTGATATTTTTGCAAGGTGATTTAACTGACCAATCAGTTATGGCGGCAGTAAAACAAGCAGGACCATATCAAGCGGTACTATGCGATGCAGCACCAGCAACCACCGGTAACAAGATTGTTGACACAAGTCGTTCCGCGTTTCTGGTTGAGACAGCTTTGCATTATGCCGATACTCAATTAGAAGTGCATGGAAATTGTGCTATCAAAATATTTCAAGGCGGCAGCGAACAGACCTATCTTAAACAGATGCGCTCACACTTCAAAACAGCCCGTGCATTTAAACCGGAGGCCTGCCGCACCAGCAGCTTTGAAACATATCTTATCGGCTTGGATCTTTTGCCGCTGAGATAGTTACGATGCTCTACTATACAAACCACACTATCCACATATAGTAGTTTTTTAGAAAAAACGGATTGACTAACGCTATATATAGTGCTAGTATCACCTAGAAATACGATGTTTAAAATCGTACACGCAAAAGCGGTAGTATGTGCGGTTTTACACTCACCGACCTTTTCGGTAACAAAAGGATCAAACAGGTCTAACAGATACAGGGAGCTTTATGAAAACGCTGCAAGAATTAAATGAAGAAATTGAATTGCTGGAACATGAATTAGAAACCGTACACGGCAGCCCGACTGAGGTATATGCCCGCATTGTCGGTTACTATCGTTCTGTCCGGAACTGGAATAAAGGAAAATTGGAAGAGTTTTCCCATCGGAAAATGTTTACAGAAGATAATCCGAAAGTTGACGCATATACGGAATCCTGTACAGCTTCGCAGGATATTGTCAAGGAGCTTGAATCTCCTGCACATATCGAAGTTTATATGCGCAAAGGCTGTCCAAATTGTCCGCCGGTATGCAACTATTGTCACACCCTCGATACTGAAATAACGTTTATTGATACCGGTACCGAGCAGGGGGCAGAATATGCTGCCGCACATACGATACGATCCTGTCCAACCGTTATTGCGTATACTGCACAAGGAAAAGAAGTAGCACGCGCCTATACACTTGCGGAAGTACGGGCATGGAATATTCCGGAATATACTGCACAAGTTGTTAATGCATAATGCTCTATGCAGGTTTAATTAAAACCAGTCTGGTAAATTTTCCCGAGCATATTGCCGCTGTTGTGTTTTTACCCGGCTGCAATATGCGTTGCCCCTACTGCTACAATGCCGAGCTTGCTCAAGCACCGGCTGCACAAGGCATACAGCAAAGCGGAGATAACCGGTATCTGCCCCTTACGGAAATATACGCACACATTAAAAAACGCCGTGCTGTTTTAGATGGCGTTGTAATCAGCGGTGGGGAGGCACTACTTTCCCCAGCACTTGTTAGCATAATAGAGGCAGCAAAAGATGCAAGTCTTGCAGTAAAGATTGATACCAATGGTCTACTGCCTGAAAAACTTGCTGCCCTGCTTAATAATCCGAAGCTTTGCCCTGATATGGTAGCTGTTGATATAAAAACCCGTTTAGAAAACTATGGGCAGCTCCTGCCCTCTACAGCCGGCAGTGCATCCGCTATACATTCATTGAGAAAAACAATCACACTCCTTACCGATGCGGAAAACAGCGGATTACACGTCGAATACCGCACAGTGCTTGTGCCTCCCCTTGTACAAGAAGACGATATACGGGCAATAGCAGCAGAACTACCGTATACTGCCCGTTGGTTTTTTTCACCCTTTATTCCTCACGGCTGCCTAAATTCAGCATGGAATAGTATAAGACCTTACACTGAACAGCAGATGCAAGATTTAACTGCCTTTGCACAAGCATATATTCCGCATACTTCTTTACGTGCGCTGTAACGCTCTTCATATACCAGCCCACGCCTGTCGGTCTAATGAAAACAGCCCCACGAGCTACCTGATTCAATACTAACCCGAAGCGGTACTTTCAAAGTAATAACCGATTCCATTTCCCGCTTCAATAAGGCTTTCACTGTTTCAACTTCATGCTGTGGAGCTTCAAGTATCAGCTCATCATGTACTTGCAGAAGTAGAGCCGCTGAAAGACCTTCTGCCCGCAACGCATTATCTACTTTTAACATCGCCGTTTTTACAATATCCGCTGATGATCCTTGAATAGGAGTATTGACTGCGATCCGCTCAGCGGCAGCACGGCGGGTCTTATTACTACTGTCAATACCCGCAATCATTCGTTTCCGTCCCATAAGCGTTGTAACAAAACCGTCACGGGCTGCGGCAGCTTTTAAATCTTCAATAAAAGCAGTTACACCTGAATAGGTTGCAAAGTAGCGTTTAATAAATTCTGCTGCATCAGTTCGCGAAATGCGCAGTTGGTTTGCAAGCCTAAAAGCACTCATGCCGTACATTATCCCAAAGTTTATTACTTTTGCAATGCGGCGCATATCAGGCACAACTGATTCTGCGGGGGTTTCAAAAATAAGAGATGCCGTAGCAGTATGCACATCAATACCGCGCTGGAACGCCGTTACTAAATTGACATCACCCGAAAGATGCGCAAGAATAACCAGCTCAATTTGCGCATAGTCTGCCGAAATAAGCTGATACCCGTCCGCTGCATAAAATGCGCCGCGGATTTTACGCCCCTCCTCTCCCCGTATGGGAATATTTTGCAGATTAGGATCGCGGCTTGAAAGCCTGCCTGTTGCTGTTCCGGTTTGTATAAAACTTGTATGAATACGCCCGTGGGAATCGGCAAGTAAGGGAAGCGCATCGGTATAGGTAGATTTCAATTTTGAAGAAACACGGTATTCAAGAATTTTCGCCGGCAGTTCATCAAGCGCAGAAAGTTCTTCCAATACTGAAATATCTGTTGAATATCCTGTTTTTGTTTTTTTACCTGCCGGTAATTTCCGCTCAGTAAACAATACCTCTTGCAGCTGCTTCGGGGATGCAATATTGAACGGGTGTCCTGCAATACGGAAAATATCCGCTTCTTGTGTTTCCAGTAATGCGGCGAGTTCTTGCGAAAATGCCGCTAAGTCTTCCTTTTTTAGAAATATGCCTTGTGCTTCCATACGGGCAAGAAGCGGCATCAGCGGCATTTCGATTGTGTGAAATAAATCATACAAACCGGATTTCTGCAAAACAGGCAGCAGCAGCAGATATAATTGCAGCGTTAAATCAGCATCTTCCGCTGCATAAGCAGCTGCATCTGTCAGCGGGACATCAGCAAAGGTCTTGCCTTTTGGGACAAGTTCTTTGTAGTCAGTACCGTGCAAGCCTAACAGAGCTTCTGCCAAATGCTCTAAGCCAAAACTATAATAATCAGGATCAAGAAGCCATGCGGCAATCATTGTATCAAATAGGACACAACGCATCTCAGAAATGCCAGCACTTTTCATTACTTGATAGTCAAATTTACCATTATGGAGAATAAGAGTGAGTTTTTTTTCTCCCCACAGCCGTTTAAGGGCTGTATGTGCCGCCGCTTTCGGCATAACAGACAAAGAGCAGCTATTCCCTGTAGGAAGAGTAAGTAAATCAGGCTCCGGTGCTTTTAGTGGAATATACACCGCACTTCCTGCTGATAAACTCAGCGAAAAACCTACAAGCGTGTCGGCAAAAGGATTAAGTCCGGTAGTTTCACAGTCAAATGCAGCATAGCCTTGAGTAATTGCCTGATCAATAAGTGCATTCAGAGCGGTTTCATCAGTAATAACACGATAGTCGCCAGTGTTGATCTTCACTGACGGTGCTGCTTGTTCAAGTTGTTTTAAAAAACTCAGCGGGGCTGCATCTACAGATAGTGTTCCGGCATCGCGCCCTGTACATTTCTGTGAATCAGAGTTCAGTGCGCTGCTCGTTCCCGTATTGCCAGCTTGTGCAGCAGTACCACCGTCAGCCAATGTCCCATACAAGTCAGCAAGCCGCCGTAATCCATGCCGGTGGAACAGTTCAACGGCAGTAGAATAATGCAAGGTTGAACAATTATAGGTATCTTCAGGAAGCGGTACAGCTGTATTCAGCGTAATAAGCTGCTTTGAAAAAAATGCAGCGTCTTTGCCGTCAATCAATTTTTGGCGTACCGAACCTTTTATCGAATCAATATGTTCGTAGAGAACTTCCAGTGTTGTGTATTCTTTTAAGAGCTTTACCGCTGTTTTTGGACCGATACCTTTCACACCGGGGACATTATCTGCGGCATCACCGATGAGGGAGAGAAGATCAAGCATCTGATCCGGCGGAACCCCCCACTGCTCTGTTACGTGATCAATCCCGCAGCGGATCCATGTCTCTACCTTATCAGGCTTTAACATAGTAACAGTTTCCGTTACCAGCTGCATCAAATCCTTATCATTCGAGATAATAACACAGGGGCGATTTTCCCGTTCAGCACGGACTGCCGCTGCCGCAATAATATCGTCCGCTTCAAAACCGTCTACCCGTACTAACGGAATACCGAGTGCCGTTAAAATATGCTCGATATGCGGAATCTGTGCATGCAAATCCTCCGGCGTTTTTTCGCGGGTTGCTTTGTATTCAGGATACAGTTTATGTCTGAATGTCGGCATTCGGGAATCAAATGCCGCAAGAAAAAATTGCGGTTGATAGGTTTGCAGAATAGTATGCAGCGTTCTGAAAAATCCGTACAGCGCAGAGACATTTTCTCCGGCACTGTTAGTAAGCGGACGGTTTACAAAGGCAAAATATGATCGATAAATAAGTCCATACGCATCAAGGACATAGAGAGTATTATCAGAGTGTTTTTCATTATTCATAGTAGTAGTATAGCACATAGGATTTAATTATTCAGCACTGCTTTTTACTGCGCTGTTCAGGCAGCAGGCGGGGTAAGAGCATAAAACCGGCTGCAAAGACTGCCAATGCAGCAGTCCAGCCGATAACAGCATTCAAAAAAATACCGGAAACGGCGAATCCCGTACAAGCGCAAACGCTCGCAAAAAGAGCATAAGGCATTTGTGTGGTAACATGTTCCAAATGCGGGCAGCCGGCACCGGTAGACGATAAAATAGTAGTATCTGATATAGGAGATGCATGATCGCCAAAAACAGCACCGCTGAGTACTGCTCCGATATTGATAAGAGCAACAGTAACCAGCGTATTTCCGGCAATCATCTGCATTTCAGCAAGGGCAAGCGCAATCGGCAGTACGATCGGAATCATAATAGTGAACGTCCCCCAGCTGGTTCCAGTGGAAAATGCAATAAGCGCAGAACACACAAAAACAGCCGCCGGCAACAGTCCCAGCGGGAAATGCCCTGCCGTTACTATTTCAGCAAGGTACTTTGCTAATCCCAAGCCCCCTTCTGCAGGTGCTGCTTTTATGACAGACCCGATTGTCCATGCAAGGGTTAAAATAATTAATGCCGGGACCATAGAAGAAATACCGTCTTTTAGCGCAAGCGAAGCATCTTTTATCGTTAAGAGTTTACGGATAATAAAATATATATATGTGAACAGAATGGCTACTACAACAGCATAGAACAATGCGACAGAGGCATCGGCTTCGGCAAAAGCTCTGCTGAGCGGAATAAGCTGCCATACTTCAAAAATATCGGTATAAAGCCCGTTTTGAATAGCATGCAACCATGCCGTAAAAGGAAAAAAGAATAACGCTGCTGAAATGAGCACTAAAATAGGAAAAACCATATCGAAAGCGGTTGCCCGTTCATTATACGCAATCGGAATATCACCTCCGGCTGTACCGTACAGTTCTTCATTCAACAACTGCTGTTTTTCACGGGCAAGCCGCTCGCTTTGCTTCATGGGACCAAAATCCCTGCCGCTCACAATCAGTACCATAGTCATAAGCAGCGTTACAAGTGCATAGATATTGTACGGTATTACTCGTAAAAAAAACTCAAACTCGGAAATACCCAACTGCGGAAAGCCGTCAGACGATTTAACCACAGACATAACGGACACCACCCAGCTTGAAACCGGTATGCTGATACAAATAGGTGCCGCGGTAGAATCAATAATATGGGCAAGTTTTGCCCGAGAAATTTTTTGTTTGTCGGTAATAGGGCGCATAATGGTACCGACAGTCAGTGAGTTAAAATAATCATCAATAAAGATGAATAAACCGAGGAACCATGCAGTCAGCAGGGTACTTTTTCTTGTCTTGATTTTTCCAGCAGCACACTGCCCCAGCGCACCGGCTGCCCCTGTTTTGGACAGCATACCAACCACCCCCCCAAGCAAAGCGCAAAAGAGGAATATGCGGATATTCCACGCATCATTCAGTGATTGTGCAATTAAATCGGTTGCATTCATCACTGCTGAAAATGGATTACCTCCCGCTGCAATCAGCGTACCGGATAAAATTCCGAGAAAAAGAGAAATAATCACATCTTTTGTAAAAAGTGCAAGTATAATTGTTAGCAGTGGCGGGACAATGCCCCATATTCCAAAATGTTCCATGCTCTAGGAAACCTCCTCATAGTGTGGTTTGGGGCAGAAAGAAAAAATTGGAGCCGTATACCAAAGACCGCCCACATAATGGCTCCCCCTAAAATATCATGCGCGTTCTAAGCGTTTTTTTTCTTCCCGCAATGCCTGTAATTTCATCGTAAGCTCATGTGCTTTTTCTTCTTTACAGTGCGGACATTCAAAATGCTCACCATTAAGATATCCGTGAATGGGGCAAATTGAAAAAGTAGGAGAAATTGAAAAATAGGGAATCCGGTAATGGGAGGCAACAGCTTTTACAAGGTTTCTGCATGCTTTCCAATCCTTTATTGCTTCGCCGAGAAAAATATGAAAAACCGTTCCACCAGTGTATTTGCGCTGAAGAGATTCTTGGTGATCGAGCGCATCAAATACATCGCTGGTGTACGATACCGGCAGTTGGCTAGAGTTCGTATAATAAGGGTCGCGCGTCCCTGAACTGATGATACTAGGGAACTGCTGCTTATCATGGCGGGCAAGACGGTATGAGGTACTTTCTGCAGGTGTCGCTTCCAGATTGAATAAATCACCGGTTTGCTCTTGGAAATCGGCAAGCCGCTTTCGTATATGCGTAAGAACTTTTTCTGTAAAGGCTTTACCGGTTTCCCCAACAATGGTTTCACCGAGAAAATTGAGGCAGGATTCGTTCATGCCGCAAATACCAATAGTAGAAAAATGGTTGTTTAAATGCGCAAGATAGCGGCGTGTATAAGGAAAGAGTCCTCCGTCAAGCAATTTTTGAATTACTTTCCGCTTTATAACTAAACTTTGCTTTGCCAACTCCATGAGGTAGTCAAGACGGTCAAAGTAGTCCTTTTCTGTTTTAGCAAGATAGCCGATTTGCGGCATATTAATCGTAACAACGCCGATGGAACCGGTAAATTCATCTGAACCGAACAGCCCGCCGCCCCGTTTGCGCAGCTCACGTTTATCCAACTGTAAGCGGCAGCACATAGAACGCACATCGCTTGGGTTAAGGTCTGAATTGATAAAGTTTTGAAAGTAGGGGGTGCCGTATTTAGCAGTCATAGTAAATAAAAGCTCGGCAGTGGGGCTGTCCCATGGAAAAGCATCGGTAATGTTGTATGTAGGGATAGGATATTGAAACCCGCGCCCTGCAGCATCGCCTTCTATCATCAATTCAATAAAAAGTTTATTGATCATATCCATTTCCGCTTGACAGTCGCCATAGGTGAACGGCATATTTGTACCGCCTACAACTGCCGGCTTATCAGCAAGGTCTTTTGGACACACCCAATCAAGTGTGATATTGGTAAACGGGGCTTGGCTCCCCCACCTGCTCGGCGTATTTACTCCGTAGATAAAACTTTGCAGACACTGCTTAACATTTTTTTCATCAAGGCTATCGGCTTTTACAAAAGGAGCAAGATAGGTATCGAAAGAGCTGAAAGCCTGCGCTCCTGCCCATTCATTCTGCATAATACCAAGAAAGTTGACAATTTGCTGAATAAGGGTAGAAAGGTGCTGTGCCGGACGCGAGGTAATTTTGTCGGGGACACCGCCTAAGCCTTCTTGAATAAGCTGACGGATAGACCAACCGGCACAGTAGCCTGAAAACATTGAAAGGTCATGAATATGAAACGCCGCTGTTTTATGGGCTTCGGCAATCTCAGGGGTATAAATATTTTTCAGCCAGTAGTGTGCTGTGATGGTTCCGGAGTTGTGCAAAATAAGCCCGCCGAGCGAAAAGTTTACATTGGCATTTTCATTGACACGCCAATCACTTTGAGTTAAATAGCCATTCATTGTTTTATCAATGTCAATCATGAGCCGCTCGGCATCACGGACAGCCTCCCGTTTTGCACGATACAGAATATAGGCTTTTGCAATGGCAGCTTCATTTTTTTCAATAAGCAGGTTTTCAATAATATCTTGTATTTCTTCGATATGAGGTATAGAAGCCCCCTGCTGAGTACTTATCCGCTGTAAAAGCTGCTCCTCGGTACTTTGAGTAAAAAACTCTGCCTTTTCTTCATTGCTGCTGCCGGTTACAGCCTCGATTGCTTTTAAAATTGCTGTCTTTATTTTATTGCGATTGAATGCTTCTACTTCGCCAGAACGTTTTGTAACCGAACGCACGATCGGTTTTTCTTTCTCGCTGCCGGTGCCTAAAAATGATGACCATTCAGGAAATACCGACTGATTCTCTTCCGGCTTTTTCTCCATATTGAACTCCTGCTTTCTTCACTTCATATATAAATTCATCAAGATCATTAAATTGTTTATACACTGAGGCAAAACGGATATAGGCTACTTTATCGACGTGATATAGCTTTGCCAGTACCATTTCCCCTAGTTGAGTACTCGTAATTTCTTTTGCGCCTTTCCCACTCATTGATGCGGCATCTTCAATTTCATTTACAATATTTTCAATTATCTGCATGGAAATAGGTCGCTTTTCTAACGAACGTTCTATACCGCGTTCCAGTTTTGTACGATTGAACGGTTCCCGCCGCTTATCCCGTTTAATAACCATAAGCGGTTTTTCATCAATATGTTCATAACTGGTAAAGCGGCAGCCGCAATGCAGACACTCGCGCCTGCGGCGTATACTGCCGCCCTGCGCAAGGGTACGTGATTCTACGACTTTATCTTCTAAACATCCGCAATAAGGACAGCGCATACTACTACTCCTTTAGGGATTCGGCGGCAGTAAAAGCTGCCGTAATATATTCCCACTGCCGGTCAATGGCATCTGCTGTACGCTGCGGTACAATTCCCATAACATACCGTATACCGGCTTTCGTATAAAAACTATATTTTACAAAGGGTCTTTTTAAGAATCCCTGTGTAAAAGCCTCTCTCTCTACCTTTTCTATCGCCGTTTGAGGATATGCTCTCCGGATTTTTAAGCATAACACCCCATTGACAGAATGGATTATCCCTGTCTGACAGTCAATTTCCCAGTATGAGGTAAAACAGGCAACAAGCAACGCAATACCGGTAATGATATACCCTGCAAGCGGCACTGTCTGCTGTTCAATTTGCATAACAATGCAGGCGGAAATGGTACAAAGCGCGATTACGGCATACAGTATGCGCATTCTTACAGAAATAAACGGCAGAGTAAGACGGTGCTGCTTATCATTTGGTATTGAGTACATAGACATCGGCTGTATAGGCAGTTTATCCGACCGCCTGCCGTTTTTTATTGAACCTGCTTAACACCGCAAGACCAAGACAGCCGCAAACAATCATAGCAAAACAGAGAATCTGTCCGGTAGAAATATTTTTCCACGAATCAAAGCGGTAAATCTGTGAATCGGTTAGCGCATTAATTCTAAATCCAAGTTCATAATCGGGTTGGCGGAAATATTCGATAAAAAAACGCACAATTCCATATCCAATTGTATAACAGCACAAAATAAAACCGTTAAACGGTTTTTTAGTCCGTATGTTCCACAAAATAAGCCATAGAACGACACCTTCAAACAGTGCTTCATATAGTTGACTCGGATGACGGGGTAAATTAACGTACTGTGCACCCGCCGGAATCATAATGCCCACACGGGTAGCAAAGTCTTGCACCCATGCTTCTTGCGCAGGAAAACAGTCATGAAGCGGTACTGTGGGAAAAACCATTCCCAAAGGGCTGCTCGTAATTCTTCCATATAACTCACCATTCAAAAAATTACCTAACCTGCCGAATGTATAGCCAAGCGGAATACCAGCGACTGCAGTATCTGCCCATGCAAGAAAATTCCGCTTATGTACGGAACACCATAACAGTCCGCCGGCAATGACACCGATCAACCCACCATGATAGGACATACCTTGCAAACCGGTCCATTGCCCTTCCGCAGAAAAAGGCCAAAAAATCAACCACGGTTTTACCCAGTACAGCCATGACGGTTCATACACAAGAGTAGCAAAAATCCGTGCACCCAAAAGCAATCCTGTTATAGACCATGTAAAAAAATCAAGCACTTCATCCGTGGTAATAGGCTTTTCATGCGGAGAAAACCGCTGCAGCTCCTTCCGTTTCAACTGCACATTGAAGAGGAGATACGCGATAGTGAAAGCAACAAGATACATTAGCCCGTACCACCGCAATAAAGAAAAGCCAGGGATAATCTCAGGATGAATCCATGACGGGTATGAGATAGCAAGTATCATTAGAAACTCCTGGGCATCTGCAAAAAACTCGGTTAGATTTTTAGCAGATGCCCTATCAGCAAAGTTGATAGCAAGGGGATGGCAATGACATCCCTGGCGAGTTTAAAATTAAGTCTTTATACAATAATGACTTAATTTTAAACATCGCATCTAAATCTAAGGAAACAGGTGAGCAAAGCTCACCACCAAAAACTGTTTCGCAAT
>JBQMYN010000006.1:0-59780 GCA_052173475.1 Treponema sp. | reverse complement strand
GTCAGCTATGCTGATAAGGCATCTTCTAAAAATCTAACCGAGTTTTAGAAGATGCACAGTCTAAATGACAATAATAGGGTATAGAACTAGTCTGTAAATCAATAAAATCGCCTATTCCTAAATAAAGTTTTCTACTTTCTATATTTAACAAATGCTGCCCGAAAGGCAGTCCAGCTAACAAAGGCTCGACATCGCAGCTCAATCTAAGGAAACAGGTGAGCAAAGCTCACCACCAAAAACTGGAGTTTTGGGACAGCCCCAATAAATTATTTCCTTACAGAAAAAGCCGATAGGCTTTCAGTTTTTGGACAGCTCCATGCCCATGCCATTGTCTCCCATTTTACAGCCACGGATTAACCCCTTCATCTTGAATAGTGCTGTTATTTGTTTTTTCTTTTTCTGCTGGTTGTTGTTCCGGCAGGCTGGGGTCTACTAGTTCAGGCTGTCTCCGGTCAGGCTGTAGGATGTCGGGAGTGAGCGAGTTACTTTCGCTAGAAGCCTTATCATGCGTATCGGGGGGTACATTCCATACTGTACCGGCAGGTGATACCGCTTCATCAGGTAACACCGCTGCCGGAGGAGTTTCCGAACTATCAACCAATTCAGATGAGGCAGGCGGCGTATCTTCCAGAAGAGAATCGGAGTTAAATTCATCCATAATACTATCAAAATCAGTTTCATCCATACTGCTGTTGGTATGCGCATTAGAGCGGCTGTTCTTGCTTGGCTCGGGGTCTTCAAAAATACGGGGATCAAGAAAAACGCCCCCGCCGCCTACATCTACAGGTGCTTGACCTGTGCCATAGCTGCTTTTTCTGAAGCGGTCTTTTGCAATTTCAAGTAGGAGACTATCTGATTCATGGTAGGTACAATGAGCCGCTGGTGCGGTACCTGAGAGAAAATGGAGGAAAACGGTACCTTCGGTGCAATGATCCGTTGGACGCAAACCGGATTTCTTACAGACTTCCACACTGGTTATTCCTGTTTCCGGTCGTATAAAATCTTTATACGGCTTATCAGCATGAATGGTTTGCATAAAATTTGCCCACGGCGGACCTGCAAGTGTTGCACCGCTATTATCAAGCCCAAGGGACTGCCCTCCTTTGTCAAAGCCGAACCAAACAGCCGTAGTATAGTATGGAGAATAACCGATAGCCCATGCATCTGACCAGTTTTGTGTTGTTCCTGTTTTTCCGGCAATCGGCATGGTAAAAGATTTTCCGGTTTTTTCATCTTTATAGCGGAATTTTTTTCCTGAACTGGTTGCATACACAAGTGTCCCCGCCGTAAGCGTTTTCCGCATCATAGAGGTCATAATAAACGCATTTTGCGGACTAATGAGCTGCATTGCTGTTCCCTTTCTCCGTTGCTCAATCCGTATATCCCGTTCAGGATCCATAATAATAGTGCCGCTTCTATTTTCAATAGTGCGGATTGCGATAGGCTCAACTTTTCGTCCCTCATTCGCAAAGCAGGCAAATGCTTTTGCCATTTGCACCGGAGCAACGCTGATAATACCGAGCGCAAGCGGATAGACACGGGGGAATGTTCTATCAATTTCATCTCTATCAGTAATGTCCAGCAGTAATGCAGCACGGTTAATGGCTGCATCAAAGCCGATCGTATCCAATATCTTGATTGCAGGAATATTTAATGATTGTGCAAGTGCTTTCCATGCAAGAGTCGTACCCTGCCAGTGTCCTGCATAGTTATTCGGGATATACGGTACTCCGCTTTGATTTTTAAATACTTGAGGAGTATCTTCCAAAACGGTTGCAGGAGTTATCAATTTTGAATCTATTGCGGCAGAATACAATAATGGCTTAAACGAACTCCCGGGCTGGATTCTCCCCTGTATTGCACGGATAACTTGGTTTGATTCATCAAACTTACTGCCTCCTACAAGCGCAGTAATATAGCCGGTATTATTTTCTATACAAATAAGCGTACCTTCAACAGTTTTTTTTGCGAGTTCATCTTGTACCTTTAAAGTATTTTTTGTACTGGCAATTTTTAAGGTATTCAATCCGCAAAGCATAGCAGTCATATCAATAACAGGGTTTACCGTATTACAATAATAGGATAGACATTTTGACCGCGCCCTCGCCGCATCAATATGCAGTGCGGGTAAGTTAAATGTCAGTGATATAAGTGCCGACATATTGCTATACAGTTCGTTTTGTGAAAAACGGTACGATCGAGAGTTCGATACTCGTTTGTTTGCCAGTGTAATATATTCACCTATTTCTTTTTCTGCCGCTGCCTGATGCCGTAAATCGCAGGTGGTATGTACTACATAGCCGTCAGAATAAAAATCCATCGTACCATACATCATACTTTCAAGCTGGCGGCGTACATACTCAGAAAACCAGCGTGCCTTATCTTCACGGTTGAACCATGCCGAGGATTTTGTTCTGGTATAATCAAAATGCGCCCAATATTCATCAAAGCTGTCATCTTTTTCTTCTTGTGTTAAATATCCTAGGCGTACCATTTCAGTTAAAACATAGTCCTGCCTATCTTGGGCAATGTTTGGATTTTCAAAGGGATTATAATGAGCCGGATTTGAAAGCTGAATAACCAAAATTGCAGCTTCTGCGGCGGTAATATCTGCAACGGGATGCCCAAAATAAAAACGGGAAGCAGCACTTACCCCGTAGGTTCCACCGCCAAAATAGACCTTATTCAAATAGAGTTCCATTATTTCGTTTTTAGAATAGCGGCGCTCCATTTGCATTGCCCACCACAGCTCTTTAATTTTCCGCTTTACGCTTATATCGGCTCTATCGCAGTACAGCATACCTGCTATCTGCTGGGTAATTGTACTGCCGCCGCCTAAGGATTTTCTTGTAAGCTTTCCGATTACTGCACGAAAAATAGCTTTTAAGGTAAATCCGCGATGGTGATAAAAACTACGGTCTTCGCGAACAAGTAACGCATGAATAAGCGTAGGAGATATTTTATCAAATGTAATAATTTCACGTTTTTCGTTTGAGGAAAATTCAGTGATAAGATCTCCGCGTATATCAAGAATCCTTGTGGGTAAATCAGGGTTAAACGCGGTGAAGTGTTCACTTTGCTTAATCATATATGTTTGTGCCAGTACATAGCCGAAAACTGAAGAGCCGGCTGCTAATAGTATGAACACTCCCATGAGATACAGAAAAAAACATATTTTACCTATATGCATAGATAATTATAAAATCATAAATTGCTATTAATTTCAAGATAAGCGATAGGATGCAGCGGTAGTTCTAGGGATAAGTTCAGGCGAAGATATGTTAAAGGAAGAAATTGACATTTTGAATAGACATGAATATAGTAGAAAGGCATCTCTAAAAAATCGGTTAGATTTTTAGAGGTTCCCAATACATTATTTCCTTACAGAAAAAGCCGATAGGCTTTCAGTTTTTGGACAGCCCCGAATGCCCGGATATATAAACAGGAGGTTTTTCAATGAGAGAACAGATACATCGGCTTTTAGACGCAGCAAAACAAGCTGCCCCTAAAGCCGATTGGATTGGATTACGGAGAAGCCGAAACTACAACTCATATTTTTCCGCTGAAAACGGACAGTTTGAGCAAGCTCTCTCTGCATTTGATGAAGGTATTATGGTAGAAGTACTGTATAATGGAGCGTTTAGCTATGCTGCTACGCCGAATATGAGCAGCGAAAGTATTAAACGAGCTGCCGCTGCTGCATTTTCAGCGGCAGAGGCTGTGAGTCCCTACGGTATTTGCCACTTTGATGCATCGGTGCGGCCCGCCGTACAGCTTGCTTATACGAGCAGCCGTAAACAGCGCAGCAGTGTACCGTCGAATGAGATAATACAGGCATTAGCGGAAATTACTGCTGCTGCAAAAGTTTCCGATCAGGTAGAACAAACTGCCGCAGTGTTCCAAAGCACAATAACTGAAATGGAACTGGTATCTACAAACGGTGCAGATATTCGCCAAGTACAATATTCTGGATCATCTGGTATACAAGTTCTTGCACGGAAAGGAGATATTATTCAACAACGCAGTGCTAACGGTTCACGCGCACGCAGTTTTCAAGGAGGGCGGGAGCTTTTCAATCCTACTGCATTGCTCGAACAGGCAAAAAAAGCCGGAGCAGAAGCTGTCGAGCTGCTGACTGCTGAACCTTGTCCCGAAGGGAAACGCACACTTGTACTGATGCCTGATCAGATGATTTTGCAAATCCATGAAAGTGTTGGGCATGCCTTGGAAATCGACCGTATTTTAGGCGATGAGCGCAACTATGCAGGAGGCAGCTTCATCACCCCTGAAGACATTGGTACTTTTCACTACGGCTCTCCGTTGATGAATATTTGTTTTAACCCTACCATTCCGCACGAATTGGCAAGCTACGGTGCAGATGATATTGGAAACACTGCTCGTAAAGAATATCTTATTAAAGACGGGCTGTTAATCCGTGCACTCGGCAGCTTGGAAAGTCAAAAACGTTCCGGCTTGCAGGGGGTTGCTAACCAACGTGCCTGTTCATGGAACCGTCCGCCGATTGACCGTATGGCAAATATTAACCTTGAACCCGGTACAAGCAGCTTTGATTCCATAATCAGCTCAATTGAAAACGGAATACTCATGTTTTCAAACCGCTCATGGTCGATTGACGACTATCGTAATAAATTTCAATTCGGCTGCGAATATGCAAAATTGATTGAAAACGGAAAATTAACGCGTACCGTGCGCGATCCAAACTATCGCGGTATTTCACGGTTTTTTTGGAAAAACCTCTGTGCAGTTGGTGATGCAAGCACCTTTGATGTGTTTGGCACACCGAATTGCGGAAAAGGTGAACCAAATCAGCAAATTTGGGTAGGACATGCGAGCCCCGTCTGTGCCTTTGCCGATGTAGAAGTTTTCGGAGGGGGAAAATAATGAAAAATTTTAAAGAGCATTTTGATAAGCTCCGTACATTTTTATTTGAGGAATTAACTTCTGATGAACAAGCATCAGTTGGATATAGTGCTGAACAAACGTATTTTATGCGGTTTAATCATGCAAAAGTACGCCAAAATGGTACGGTAGAGCAAGCAATTTTACAGCTTTCATTGTGGAAAGGTAAAAAGACCTATCACACAAGTTGCGGATTAAGTTTTGATATTGAAGAGGATATGGATACGCTCGCCGAAGTTCTTGAAAAAGCTCGCATTGAATCGGCGTTGTTGCCTGACGACCCATACCAGTCTATTCCGTCGGCTGCCGGCTGCTCGGAAATGGTGTATAGCGGCGTACTGCTGCCGCAGGATTCGATTGTCAAAACTATTTTAGAGCCGGTGCAGGATTTGGATTTTGCCGGTATTTTTGCACAGGGTACCATGTGCCGCGGTGCTGCAAATTCATGCGGCGCAATACATTGGTTCCAGACCGAAACTTTTTCGCTTGATTATTCTGTATGGCTGGAAAATGGGCGGGCGGTTAAGTCAGTGTATGCAGGGCGGAATTGGGACAGTGCCGTATATGCAAAAAAAATAGAGGAAGCACGACAGGGGCTGAGTGTTCTTGCTTTACCGCAAAAGAAAATTACACCCGGAAAGTATCGTATGTTTATTACCGCCGATGCTTTAACCGAAGTAATAGAATTTTTTTCATGGAACGGTTTTGGCGAACGGTGTATGCAAAAAGGAGAGACCGCTTACCTCGCATTGAAAGAAGGGCGAGAGCATTTTTCTGAAATGTTCAGTCTAACACAAGATTTTTCCATCGGTATGGAACCGTCTTTTAATACAAATGGCGAATTAGCACCGGAAAAATTACCGATTATCCAGAATGGGAAACTTGTTAATACTATTGTAAGCACCCGCTCTGAACAGCAGTACGGGACACCCTCAAACGGTGCTAACACTGCTGAAATTCTGCGCTCGCCGGTTATTGCCGCCGGTACACTTGCGGAATCGGAGGTGTTACAGGCTCTTGGAACCGGAATTTATATTTCAAACTTTCACTATTTGAATTGGAGCGACCCCGCAAGTGCCCGTATTACGGGTATGACTCGCTTCGCCTGTTTATGGGTAGAAAATGGAAAAATTGCTGCTCCAATTGCAGATATGCGTTGGGATGAATCATTGTACAATATCTTTGGGGTAAATTTGGTGGCAGTAACAAAAGAGCAGCACCTCTTTGCCGACACCGGCACGTATGAAGAGCGGGGTAGTGGCGGCTGCCTATTACCCGGTATTCTTGTTAAAGATTTTAACTGTACACTGTAGGTATGCAGCATCGGGAACAGGACTGTTTTAAAATAGGGCAGCAGCATAGATTCATCATTACGCTTGTCTTAAATCCTTGCTCTTGACTATTTTTATGGTTCATGTATAGTAATAATAGGACTGTTGGGCAGCTTTGTTGTCGAACAGTCCGACGAGTTCGAAATCGCACATAATACCGCTTCCGCTAGCACGGTTTTGAACATCGCATTTCAAGGCTACCTATTTTGAAACGGAAGTTTCTGAACAGGTCTATTGTATATTTTGATTGATTATTATTTTATTATTTAGGAGGTTGCTATGGCAGTACCAAGAGCGAAAACGTCAAAGGCACGTACCCGCCGTCGTAGGGGGATTAATATGCGATTGACTGCTCCTCATTTAGTTGAATGTCAAAACTGCGGCAATTTAGTTTTATCTCATCATGTATGTGCTAAATGCGGATTTTATCATGGTCGTCAAGTTGTTGATCCCGATACTTTGAACTAGGAGATGATAGCGGTTATGGATGCGTTATTTGAAAAAATGCAAGAACTTATTGCAGAGAAACTTGAGATTGATAAAGAAAAAATATCCCTTGATTCTTCATTTCGCCAAGATTTGAGTGCTGATAGCCTTGATACGTATGAATTAGCATACGCGATTGAAGAAGAAATGGGAATTAAGATTCCCGATGAAAAAATCGGTGAATTTGATACAGTCCGCGATGCATACGAGTTTATTAAATCGCAGTCAAAGTAAGTCAAACAAAACAGGGAAGTTCTTGTTTCCTTTTCGTACCTCTACTCTTATAGATAAGGATAGGAAACAGGAACTGCTTACTTTTCAACATATAGCGGGATGTAAATTTAAAAAAATTGAACTGCTTGATCTTGCTTTGCATCATCGGTCATCTTCAAATGAACATACCGGATATCCGTTTAATAACGAACGATTGGAGTTTCTCGGTGATTCCATCCTTGGAATGATTATTGCTGAAATTTTGTATACACGGTATCCCGAAAAAGCAGAAGGGGAGTTGGCAAAAATCAAGGCTGCTGTGGTATCGGAAGATGCTTTGTCGGCTATTGCGCTTTCGTTGGCTGTTGACAAATACATTATTCTTGGGCATGGGGAAGAGTTATCAGGGGGAAGAACAAAAAAAGCTATCTTGGCAGATGCCCTCGAAGCACTGATAGGTGCCCTATATCTTGATTCCGGTTTACATTCTGCATATAATTTTGTGGTTGCTGCCGTATCCGATCATCTTGAACTGGTTGTGCAAAACAAACATCAGCACCGTGATTATAAATCACTTTTACAAGAATATGTTCAGCGGCATTATAAAGTTATCCCAAAATATGAATTACTGAATACGAGCGGACCAGACCATGATAGGATATTTACCGTTTCAGTGATGATTCGGAATAAACAGTATGCTCCTGCATCGGGGAAAAGTAAAAAAGAAGCAGAACAAGCTGCCGCTGAAAGTGCGTGGATGGTATTGCAGAAAGAAAACTCAGCACCGTAGTTTTCTTATGATAGGTACCTCTAAAAACTCGATTAGATTTTTAGAGGCGGAGCATCAGCAAAGCTCATAACGATATTTTTAATAAGTCTATAAATATAAATGACTTATTAAAAATATCCTAAAGTAACATAAAGGGAACCCTCTAAAAACTGAAGTTTGGTTTGTTTGGATCGATGATATTTTTTTAGACGTACTGTATCGAGAACGGGACTGTCCTAAAAGTAACCAGCTTTTGGGACAACCCTGCTCCTGTTACTATCTCCGCCACTCCAATACACGCTGCTTCATTCCGTGTATATCCAGTACGCCAAATGCAAAGCCTTTACGGATCAGCTCCGCAGGCACGTACTCGTCATATTTGTCAAAGACAGGGACTTCGTTCGCGTACACAAGTTCTAGCGGATCAAAGTTCTGTGCGGCTTCTTCGGCGGCAATCTGGTAAAAGTCCTGTTCACTAACCTGCATGGTAAATTGCAGATAATACGGGCGAACAGGTCCTAAGCCTTTGAGTCCAAGCCGCTGTCCGCAGCGGAGCTTCAAAAAGCGTTCCAGTGCCAGAAAAGCATAGCTGCCAAGCTGGGGAAAGAGTACCCACATAGTGCCGCCGAGGTGAATAAGCGGACGGGCATCCATCCCTGCTTTTTTGAATGTACTCCGTGCTTCTTGCAGGCGGCATACGGCATGGCGCATCAGATACGGATAGCTTTTTTGTTCGGCAAGGACAGTATGCATCCGCTCAAGTACCCGTGTGTGTATATCCCCTGCGACATCGCCGAAATATGCAGAGATATTTCCTTTAACAAGCGTACAATACACCTCATGCCGCTGATGGTCCACCTCATCCACTACCCATACCCTGCCTGCAATAGCTATTTTGTCGCCTACGGGCGGCGGCTTGACAATCGTGCCAAGCTCTTCGGGACCGGAACGCACGGCGTACTCAATGTTTTCCTGAAACACGGCATAGAATTTGTAATTGTTGACAATCCGCTCCCCTGTAATGCCGACAATCAAACTGCCGGTTTCTGTGCGGTTGATGTGATCGATCTTGATGAGATGTCTGAGCAAGATACGGAAGTCATCCTGACTGATACGGCGGAAGACAGAAAGAGGCAGTACACGTGAGGCAAGTTCCGCTGGAGTCATCTCGCCTGAGGAGGCAAGGGTACTCATGGTCTGGTGGTAGAGCAGGGAAAACGGCAGCTTTTCCGTGCACGGCGGTTCCACAAACCGTTCTTCGATATAGAGCTGGACGAGCGCAATCCCCTGAATAAGATGCCACGGGATCATCTCCGGCAATACTCCCCTCGCTTCAGGATGGTCTTCCCGCATGACAAACCACATTTCAGAAGGAGTTCCTCTCCGTCCGGTGCGTCCCATGCGCTGCAAAAAACCGGAGACGGTAAACGGCGCATCAATCTGAAACGCCCGCTCCAGCTTGCCAATATCAATCCCCAGTTCTAGCGTAGCGGTAGCGCATACACTGATAAGGGAATCATCATCTTTCATCGCTTCTTCTGCATTGTCACGGTACGAAGCAGAGAGGTTCCCGTGATGAATCAAAAAGCGATCAGGTTCATGGTTGACTTCACAGTATTGCCGGAGGTACTGGCAGACGGACTCGCACTCTTCGCGGGAATTGGTGAACACAAGACATTTTTTGCCGCGTGTATGTTTAAAGATATAGCCTATTCCTGGATCAGCTGCTTTAGGAGCAGCATCCGCGGCGGATTCTACTGCAAGTGCCTCGATAGTAAAGGGCTTTCCTTCATCGGCTTGCGGTTCTGTGTTGAAAAAGTGTTCCATCGAAAGCCGCCACACCTCTTTGCCGCCATCGCATTTGGGGATAACGGTTTCTCTCCCGCTGCCTGCGGCAAGAAAGGCAGCAGCCTCTTCGGGATTTCCTAGTGTGGCGGACAGTCCAACCCGACGAGGATTGCAGCCCGCAGCACGGCATAGCCGTTCGATTAGACAAAAAGTTTGCCCGCCGCGATCTGCCCGCAGCAGCGAGTGAACTTCATCAATGACGATGAACCGTAAATCACAGAACAGTGCCGGTATTTCGCTATGCTTGGTGAGCATCAGTGCTTCTAGCGACTCCGGGGTAATCTGCAAAATTCCCGCCGGTTTCCGGAGTAACTGCCGCTTTCGGCTTTGCGGCGCATCCCCGTGCCAGCGCGTTACGGTGATACCGGTTTCTTCGCATAGTTCGTTCAGCCGCTCAAACTGATCATTGATGAGTGCCTTTAGCGGTGCTATGTACAGCACCCCCACCGAGGCGGAGGGTTTTTCGTGCAATAGACTCAGAATGGGGAAAAAAGCCGCTTCGGTTTTACCGGATGCAGTGGAAGCAGTAAGCAGTAAATTCTTTTCTGTATTGAAGATAGCATCACCCGCCGCATTCTGCACAGCTCGGAGCATCTGCCAGCCGGATCGGTAGATATAGTCTTGTATAAAAGGCGCATATTGATTAAAAATGTTCATTACAATTCTGCACACTCGCCTTAAATCGTAAACTCGGCATAATTTGCATCGGTGGTATCTGGGAGCGCATCTGACTTTGTGTATGAAAACTCACCAGAGTTTAAAAGTGCTGTTACGCTCATATTCGGATTTTGATACAATATATCCAGCAGCTCAATAAAATCCCGAATTACTTCACGCGGGGTGATATTCACATCGGCACCGATCCGCTCGTATTCAATTTTGATAAACATTGCTAAATCGTCCGTGATAATTTTCTGTTCGTATCCATAGAGACCAGCGTGCATTGCAGCGAGTTTTTCGCAGAGAATCAGCATTTCTTCAGCGGTAATTGGGTCAAGCCTAATTACCGGTGCAAGTAAATCCCGCGTGCCGGGCTTGGAGAACTTCCCTTCCGCAAGCCGAGAACGGAGTGCCTCGTAGCTGTACACGCCGCGCCGTTTATCCTCCACTGCCTGCGGAGTTGCGCCCATGATAATGCCGAGGTATTTTGCCTTTCCCTGTAGGGTATCATTGTACATGGTCAAAAGTTTTTCGTAGTTGTATTGGCGTGTGATGGAATTGGGAACTTTGTAAATATTGACAAGTTCGTCTATCATAATCATCATACCGGAATACCCTGCAAGCCGGAAAAATGTTGCAAACAACTTGAGATACTCATACCAGTCGCCGTCAGTGATAATGATATTGACACCCAGTTCTTCTTTTGCTTCACGCTTCAGCGCATATTCCCCTCTAAACCAGCGCACAACTTTCGCCTTGGTATCGTCATCACCATCGAGATAGGCATGATAATACGCTGAAAGCAATTTTGCAAATTCAAAGCCGTGTACCAGCTCGCTAATTGAAGCGGTTACGGCATAAATCTTTTGATCGACCAGCGCAGTAAGTGTTGTGTCTCCGGGTTGAAGTCCGCTCTCTTGTAGGGCTTCACTTTGTACAGTGCTAATCCAGCGTTCTAATACCAGTGTGAGTGCGCCGCCTTCTGGTTTGGTCTTGGTGGACAAGTTGCTAATCAGCTCACGGTACGTTGCAAGCCCTTGCCCGCGGGTTCCCTGTAGTCTCCGCTCCGGCGATAAGTCTGCATCTGCAACAATGAACCCGCGATCCATAACATAATTCCTGATAGTTTGCAGCAGGAAGCTCTTGCCAGCTCCGTAACGACCCACAATAAAACGGAACGAAGCACCGCCTTCGGAGATAATATCAACATCATGTAATAGTGCTTGTATTTCGCTCTTTCTGCCGACGGTGATATAAGGCAGCCCAATTCTGGGGACTACACCGCCCTTTAAAGAATGCAATACTGTCTGCGCAATCCGCTTCGGAACCTTTCTCTCAGTTTCGTTCATTGAATCTCCTTACAAATATGTATAGAGCATCTCTAAAAACTCAGGTATGTTTTTAGAGATGCTTCCTCAGCAAAGCTGATTACGAGTTCTAATGTAAGTTTTTATGTTATAATGACTTATATTAGAACCTCGTAAATTAAATCTAAGGAAGCTGTTAAAAAACTAAAGTTTTTAGACAGTCCCGTTTCCAGAAGAATGCTAGAAAACATCTCATTTTTTTAAGTTGCATAATACTATATTTCATCTTATAATGAAAGAAGCTCTTATATTTAGGTCGAGCATTGTGTTTATCATAACGACTGGAAGCTGATAAGATCTGGTGGTCTTCACGGTCTTCAAAACCGTTGATTGCATGGAATGCAATGGCAGGTTCGATTCCTGCCTCTTCCGCAATAATTAGGATTACATGAAAACCGTTTTATTTCTTGCAGCATTTAAACAAGATGCCGAAGCGTTAGCAGTTATATCCAAAGATGTATGGGCGATTAAGAGTATATTTAATAATGATGAAGTTGTGCCGATTTTGGCTCAAAACAAATATGATTTTTTACTATTTGATTTTGAAGCACCTGGTTCTTTCCCACCTTCTATATTAAAAAGAATTTATACCGCGTATCCTAAGCTGCCTCTTTTTTTATTTTCGCGTCAGCATTGTAGTTTTGTAGAGCGGAAAGCCGCTGCAACGTTAAAAATTGACGGTTGTTTTGCTATTCCATACGAATTCTCTTATCTTTATAAAAAAATCAATAATCTGCTTGCAAAACGGAAAGCAACATGCGGATATTGCAATGCTGACCATAGTACATATAAGTATAATCTACTTAATGAACATTTACAAGGGGAAAGTATTGCTATTCAGGAAGTAAGAAATTTAATTATAGACATTTCCAAACAAGAACAGCCGGTATTAATTTACGGTGAAAGCGGTACGGGAAAAGAAATTGTTGCCTCCCTTATCCATCAATATTCTTCGTATCACAAAGGAGAGTATGTACCCTTAAATGTGAGCTGTATTCCTGAAGGTATTGCCGAAAGTGTATTATTCGGCTGTTGCAAAGGTGCTTTTACCGGTGCTGTTAATCATCAAGGGATGTTTTCTAAAGCGGATAACGGCACACTCTTTTTAGATGAAATTGAAACTATGCCTCTCATATTACAAAGTAAACTCCTACGAGTATTAGAAACCAATGAATTTTACCAAGTAGGAGGTTCTGAAAAATTGTTCTCTAACTTCCGTCTTATTTGTGCAACCAATGAACACTTACCGGATCTTATTTTACAAGGTGAATTTAGAAAAGATTTATATTATCGGTTGGATGTGTTGAGAATTTCTCTTCCGCCATTGCGGGCGCACAAAAATGATATTCCTTTGATAGCGAACCATTATCTTAAAAAGGTGAATAAAGAGCTTTCAGACGATGCAATAGCACTGTTATCCGAGTATTCATGGCCGGGCAATGTCCGTGAATTACTGAATTGTCTTGACAGAGCTATTCCGTATGCACAAGATTCGACGATTGTGTTTTCTCACAATCTTGACATTTAATATAGCAAATTTTTTTGAATACATTTTCGAGAATGCGCGCCTCCTTTTTTGATAAACCGGTACGGGCAAAAATATCTTGTAAAAACTGTATATTCTCTTGCCGTCCGCCGTGATGAAACAATCCAATTTGATACAGGTATGCGTTAATGTGTTCTGCAAGATTAGTAATTTCCGTATATGCGATGCGTTCATATCCGTATTTACGCGGACTATAGTGCCTAAAGAGCGTATAACAAACTATTTGCACTGCATGGGAAAGATTTAGTGATGGAAAGGTTTGCGAAGAAGGAATATTAACAGCTACAGAACAAGCATTCAGTTCTTCATCAGTTAATCCGGTACGTTCATTGCCGAACAAAACTCCGGTACGCCCTTGCGCTGAAAAGGCAAATTCAGAAAACACCTCCGGTGTCATACCCCATGATTTTCTTTTTTCTCCCATACGGCGGGTGGTGCCTGCAACAATACTGCAATCAGCAAGTGCCTGTCGCAGTCCTTCTACAGAGGGAGGAAAAAAATGAGCTGTATGCCAAATTGACTGTGCGTGAATTGCCAATCGCAAAATTTCTTCTTCATCATAATCTGTTCTATTACCGACAATCCGCAGATCGCTACAGTCATTATTTGCCATAGCCCTGCATACCGAACCAATATTTTTACTAATTTCAGGGCGGCAGAGAATAATTGTTACAGGAAGCATATTGTTTTATTTTGTAAAAAGTGCTTGTTATGTCAAGTACTTTAGCGTATAATAAACCTGTTTGGAAACTTCTGTTTCGGAACAAGGGGATTGTCTGACTGAAAAACTGATAAACACTTGTTTTTGGATAAACCCGCATTATGTAAAATCGCATAGGCTGGATGTATGAAAAATCAGTTAGCACAGAAAAATATTGTTATTATTGGCGGCAGCAGCGGTATTGGATTTGCGCTTGCAAAGGCGTGTTTAGCAGAGAACGCTTTTGTAACAATTCATGGCAAACATACTACAGATGACTTCAATAATTTTTGTAAGCATCCGCATGCAAAAGGTATTCTAGCTGATTTACATGATAAGTGCCAAATTGACTTGCTCTGTAACGAAGTTATTGCAATAGATGTTTTATGTATTGCATACGGTCCATTTTTACAATGTCCTTTGGAAGCAGCAACAAAAAATGACTGGGAAAGGATAGTATATGCAAATTTAACACTACCCGGTATATTAGTGTCTGCTGTTTTACCGAACATGATAAAGCAGCAGTGGGGACGCATATTATTATTCGGCGGAACTGAAACCCATATTTTACGCGGTTTTAAGACAAATGCCATATACGGGGCTGCAAAAATGGGTATAATGTCATTAGTACGATCGCTTAGTATGGAGTATGCTCGGTATGGTATTACGGCAAACGCAATTTGCCCGGGTTTTACAGATACGCCGCTTCTAACGCAAGAACAGCGTTCCGAATGGGCGGCAAAAAATCCGAACGGGCGTTTAGTATCAATGGATGCTATTGTATCCGCTGCCCTTTTTCTGCTAAAAGACAGCGCATACAATGGAGTTATTATGCCGGTCGACGGGGGCTGGAGTTCTTTTCACCTGAATGGTGTATTTCGGTGAATGGGTATAAATAAAAATACTTTCAGAAGGATTATTGTATGAATGATGCAGAAATAATTCAAAGTTTTGATAGCGAAAAAGATAAAAGCCTCAAGATCCAACTGCAAAAAGTTGATAAGCTTGAAAAGTGTATTATTATTCTTTTATCCGGATATGTTGATACCTATAACTCTACTTTTTTTCAAAAACGAATTTCTACATTAATTGACTCCGGCTATGTACAAATTATTTTTAACTGTGCAAACTTAGATTATGTTTCATCGACGGGGATTGGCTCATTTACTGCGTTTTTAAAGGCAGTGAAGCCTAAGAATGGCGATATTGTTTTACTGAACTTGCAGCCGAAAGTCTATGAGGTGTTTCAGTTGCTAGGCTTTGCGAGCTTTTTTAATATCCATGATTCGCTTGAAGCTGCTATCAATTTCTTTAAAAATCAAGGAACTCTCGAAACCCCAATAAATGTATTTCCCAAAATATTTTCTTGTCCTATTTGTGCAAAAAAGTTGAAAGCTCCTCGTGCCGGCAGATTCCGGTGTTCGGAATGTAAAACGATTTTATCTGTTGATAATAATGCCCAAATTGCTTTAGGCTAGTTTAATTCTTTGTACATATAACCTGTAAAAGCTGTGGATAAGTTATGAATAGCTTGTTCATAGCTTTTTTTACTTTTTAGAGGTTTTTCCTTTCTGTATATTGTGTATATTTTATGGATGTATAAGTCATTTACTGTACATGCTTTTTCTGTGTTATTCGTAATCAGTGGATAGAATAATGGCATGATTATCGGTATTTTGTACACAAAATGGTACTCTTTTCTGTAATTATCTTATTGTATAAGTTGTGGATAAGTTTATGTTTAGTTCCTAATTTGTGTATAAATCGTTGATGTGTGTATGAAGTATGCGGATAATACAGTATTGGTATTTCTGAAGTCTGTACGTTATTTAGTTACTGCGCATTAAAGGAATGTTCAGTCTATTTTCTACTTTTTATCTTTTTGTCTGTAGCTGAAAAACCGATATTATAAAAAATAAAAAGATACATAATAAGGTTCGCGCTATGAATATACACACCCTACCGTATACGAGGAAAATAAAGCCTGCTCCGCAAAAACCGGTAGAAAATGCTCAGCCGCTTTTCGGATCATACGCTGGAATGTTCCGTACATTTGATATTAAAGGGGTAAAACGTCCTTTTGGAAGTTTACCGATTCCAGCTTTTTTGACCGATATGCGTGTAACAGATTCCTTGCGGCTGTTATTTTGTGATAAAAATATTATCGGAGAAATTGAATTTTTTTACGGCGGATATTTTTCGTTTATGGAAACTACTATTTGGGACAGGAATACCAACAGACAATTAGCATACCGCCGGCTGTTACCTGCCGGTTTTATGCATTTGCCGCAGTTCTTAGGCTATTGTGTTGCAGCGTGCCGTGTACGCAAGCGGTATGTCCGTATCTTTTCCCGCTTATCAAAAGGTATGCTGCATGCTGATTTTGATTTCTTAGCTTCCAATGATCGCCCTGCTTGTGAGGGTCGGCTTGATTTTGATGCAAGAAGCAGCCAATGCACTGACTACTCTGCTGTGGTTCCTTATTTTGTTAATAAACGGTGCCAAGCCTCATATACTCATACCTTTCAAGTGTATGGGTGGATAAGTCTTGGGCATAGTTATGATATTCAGTTATATAAAACAAGTGCAGCAGGGTTTTTAAATTTTCGCAAAACGTATACTTCATTCCGTACAAAAAGAGCTATTCTGATCGGTCTTGGATATATCGATTCAATTTTAACCTGTTTTCAGGTCAGTGATTCCGTTGCCCCAGATAGCTATACCCATAATGATAACATTCTCTTTTACGGGAGTATTAGAATACCACTGCCGCCGGTGCGAATTACCCGTCCATTTGGTTCGGCAAGTAAGTGGGTTGTACAAGACACAGAAAATATGGTAGACTTAGTATTTACGCCGATAGCTATTTCTAATAGAAAATTAAATGCAGTAATTTGCCGGACAGACTACAAGACTATTTACGGCAGTTTTGAAGGCACACTGTTACTAGCAGCAGAAAAAGAATTGAAACTGAAAAATTTTCCCGGTATTGGTAAAAAAGTCCGGATGCGAATATAAGATTTCCGCATCCAATAGATTTAATTTGCAAAACTTTCCATATAATCATCATAAACCACTTGTGTATCTGCCCCCATGAGCATACCAAGTAAAATACCCATAAATTCTGTGCGGTCTTTCCCCTCTGTGCAGTGGAAATAGTACGGCGGAGGATTATGTGCCATAAAAGTTAATCCTTTTACAATACCATCCATAAATAAGTCTTCAGTGTAATTCCGGTTTACCCCAAGACAGATAACCTGTTGCTTATCAACAAGGGTTTTATAATAGCTGCTCGCTAGTTCATTGCTGCTTGTCAAATACTCATTGGTGAGTGCATCCTGTGTATCACCGATATTAACAATTGTTTGAATACCTGCTTCTTCTAATAATCGGCTTACATACGGAGCGCGTACCCACTTGGTTTTGGTTGGATGGCTGCCTCTGTATAAAGTCTTAGGTGCAATAGCACCGTTCAGTGTTACTTCCCTATAATTTGCAAAAATAGTATCGCTTGCAAAATCTTCTCTTTTATGCGTATAGGTTAAAGAACGGGCGGCAAGCTCATCCCGATAGCCCTCTTTATTCATCATGGTGAGGGTAAACTGTTCACCGGCTGCAATACCGGCAATGCGTGAAATATTCGCATAATTCACTGCAAAAGACAGCAAGCCCGATGAGCTTTCTTTTTTTACACAAAATGCGCCAGCCGGTACTTCGTAGTTCTTTACAATAGGGGCAGTAAAAGTATATCCGCTTTTAAATACAACGCGGACAATATCACCTTGCGTATAACCTGCTTTTTCCATCTGAGCAAAGGGAACATCGGTGATTGCCCGATCATGCCGACCGATTTTTGTAACTGATCCTGTAATATTCGGGTAGGTTTGTTTCGCAGTACCAGTGGTGGCGCATGATAAACAGCAAAGACTTAAACCTGCTGCTATCAGTATAGTAAGCAGCCTGTTTTTCATATACATAGAAATCTCCTTATACTATAACTCGACTGGTAAACAATTTTATTGGGAACCTCTAAAAACTTCCGTTTTTAAGAGGTTTTCCTTAGATTTATTTGCGATGTTTTTTGATAAGTCATAACAGTTAAATGACTTATCAAAAAACTCGTCGGGCATCTCTAAAAATCTAACCGACTTTTTAGAGATGCCTTAAAATTCAGCATTGGTATTTCCCGTAAATTGGTGTATAATAAAACTGTTCGAAAACAGCGTGATCGAACAGGTCGAATTATCTGAAAGCAGCACAACTACGAGGCATTCACGTATGAAAAAATATATTCTTGCCTTTGATCAAGGAACAACGAGTTCGCGAGCTATTTTATTTGATAAGACAGGAACTCTTATTGCATCTGCTCAGCAGGAGTTTGCACAGGTGTATCCTCAAGCGGGGTGGGTGGAACATGATGCGATGGAAATTTGGGGAACGCAAAGCGGAGTCGCTCGTCAGGTACTAGAAAAAACCGGCACGAGTCCTGATGAAGTTGCAGCAATCGGAATTACCAACCAGCGGGAAACAACAGTTATATGGGATAAGCATACCGGAAAACCTATTTACAATGCTATTGTATGGCAGTGCCGGCGGACTGCTTCCTTGTGCGATACACTGAAAGCAGCAGCTCCTGTTACACAGGAAAGCTGGGGAGAACGCATACGGGAAAAAACAGGACTCACAATTGATGCGTATTTTTCAGCGACAAAAATACGCTGGATTCTTGATACGGTAGCCGGTGCACAAGAAAAAGCGGATGCGGGGCAGTTATTGTTCGGCACTATTGACACATGGCTTATATGGAATCTGACACGCGGTAAAGTTCATGCAACAGATTACAGCAATGCATCACGCACTATGCTGTTTAATATTCATACGTTACAATGGGATGAAGAGATTTTAGCATGGCTTAATATTCCGCGCAGTATGCTCCCTGAAGTAAAACCGTCCAGCGGGATATTCGGAGAAACCGATCCGCATACATTCGGCGGAGCAAAAATCCCGATTGCCGGTGTTGCAGGAGATCAGCAGGCTGCTCTTTTTGGACAGGAGTGCTTTACAAAAGGAGCCGCAAAAAATACCTATGGAACTGGCTGCTTTTTACTGATGAACACCGGCAGTGAACCGATTGTGTCAAAAAATGGCTTGCTGACTACAATTGCATGGGGAATCGGCGGTAAAATTACCTATGCCCTTGAAGGCAGTATTTTTGCTGCCGGTGCTGCGGTACAATGGCTCCGCGATGAGTTACGGCTTGTTTACAATGCCGCTGAAACGGAATACTATGCAAATTTGGTTGAAAACACTAATGGGGTGTATTTTGTGCCTGCCTTTGCCGGTTTAGGAGCCCCTCATTGGGATATGTATGCACGGGGTGTACTCGTAGGACTGACCCGCGGTGTAAAACGAGAGCATATTGTCCGTGCTGTTCTTGAATCTATTGCCTATCAAACAAAAGATGTTCTTACTGCAATGGAAAAAGACTCAGAGGCTGCGCTGCAACTGCTCAAAGTGGACGGCGGTGCTTCCGTTAATAATTTTTTACTGCAATTTCAAGCAGATATTTTGAATGTTCCTGTACACCGCCCTGAAATTTTTGAAGCTACAGCACTTGGTGCAGCCTACCTTGCAGGACTTGCAACCGGTTTTTGGAAAAATCAGGCTGAAATTGAGCAGATAAAAACCGGTACGGCGGTTTTTACTCCTGCAATGGACGAAGTTTCGCGCACGGCACAATACCGCGGATGGCAAAAAGCAGTCCGGCGGGCAATGGATTGGGCGGAATAATAAACCTGCTCGGAAACTTCTGTTTCGGAACAGGCTGCCTTGAAATGAGATATTCTAAAACGTAACACACAGAACACCCTCTATGGAGATACAGATGTACGATATTATTATCATCGGCGGCGGTATTATAGGCTGCGCAATTGCACGAGAGCTTTCCCGCTACCAGCTTTCAATAGCAGTACTTGAAAAATGTGCCGATGTGTGCGAAGGCACCTCAAAAGCAAACAGCGGCATTGTACACGGCGGCTTTGATGCCGAACCGGGAACGCTCAAAGCCCGTATGAATGTACGCGGTAATGAACTTATCAGACAGCTGGCACCGCAGTTGCAGTTCCATTTTCGGCAAATAGGTTCGCTTGTTGCGGCTTTTTCCCGTGAAGAAACCGCTGTGCTTGAAACACTCTATCAGCGTGGTATACAAAATGGCGTTCCCTCATTGGAATTATGGGATGCTGCAAAAGTCCGCGCAGAAGAGCCGAATATAGCACCGGATGTATGCGCCGCTTTATATTGCGGAACTGCCGGAGTTGTATGCCCTTTCAATATGACGTATGCATTTATAGAAAATGCCATGGAAAACGGTACAGAACTCTTTACTAATGCAGAAGTTACCACGATTGAAAAAACAGCGGACGGTTTTTCAGTATGTACGGAGCGGCAGCAATTTACCGGACACTATGTGATAAATGCAGCTGGAGTTTATGCTGATACGGTTGCGGCGATGATTGGGGATGCTGACTACCGTATTCTTCCCCGTAAGGGAGAGTACCGTGTACTGGATAAAACCTGCGGCTCACTTGTTTCACATGTCATCTTTCAAGCTCCTACTGCAATGGGTAAAGGAATTCTTGTTGCTCCGACGTATGATGGAAATATTCTTGCCGGTCCCACCGCAAGCAGTGTTGACAATCGTGAAGATATTACAACGACACAGGAGGGATTAGACAGAATAGACTGTTTTGCAAAAAAATCGGTACCTTCAATTGATTTCCGAAAAACAATACGGACATTCAGCGGAGTCCGTGCGCATCCTGACACCGATGACTTTATGATTTATCCTTCAAAACAGGCAAAAGGCTTTATTCATGCGGGCGGTATTGAATCCCCCGGATTAACTTCTGCACCGGCAATTGCGGAATATGTTGCAGTCTTATTGCAGCAAGAAGGCTGCTCTCTTGTGCCGAAATCGCAGTATAAAGAAGATCGTATCGCCATTCCGCAGTTTGCCAAGCTGTCGCCCAAAGAACAAGCAGCCCTTATTGCTGAAAATCCCTTGTACGGGCATATTATCTGCCGGTGCGAAACTATTACCGAAGCGGAAATTGTTGCCTGCATCCGCCGTCCGGCAGGAGCGCGTACTGTTGATGGGGTAAAACGGAGAGTACGACCGGGAACAGGACGCTGTCAAGGAGGTTTTTGCACCCCGCGCGTATTGGAAATTCTCAGCAGAGAACTCAATTTGCCGCTGGAAAAAATCTTAAAGTCAAATGCCGGAACAGAAATTGTTATCGGCGCATTAAAGGAATAACTATGGAATATGATGTTGCAATAATCGGAGGCGGTCCTGCCGGTCTTGCTGCAGCGTTGTCTGCACAGGAAAGCGGCGTTGCTTCAGTAGTCATCATCGAGCGGGATAGAGAACTCGGCGGTATTTTGAACCAATGTATTCACGCGGGCTTTGGCTTGCATGAATTTAAAGAAGAATTAACAGGTCCCGAGTATGCGGAGCGGTTTATCAACAATGCCGTTGAAAAGGGCATTAGCATTATGCTGAACACCATGGTACTAAACCTCTCATCGGACAGGGTTATTACCGCAATAAACCAAAACGGTTTGTATACTATTCACGCAAAAGCAGTCGTCCTCGCAATGGGGTGCAGAGAACGTACAGCCGGTGCTATTGCAGTAAAAGGCTTCCGTCCTGTCGGTGTATACACCGCTGGTACTGCACAACGTATGATGAATATGGAAGGCTGCCGCATTGGTAAAGAAGTTGTTATTTACGGATCGGGCGATATTGGACTTATCATGGCTCGGAGAATGACTCTCGAAGGCGCAACTGTCAAAGCGGTTGTAGAAATTATGCCGTGTTCCAGCGGTTTAAACCGTAACATTGCACAGTGTCTGGACGATTTTGGTATTCCGCTCCTGCTTAGCAGCAGTATTAGTTGTATTCACGGGAAGGATAAACTTGAGGGGGTTACGGTATCAAAAGTAGATAACCGCTTACACGAGATTGAAGGCACTGGTACATTTTACCCCTGCGATACACTCCTCCTCTCCGTAGGACTTATTCCGGAAAATGAACTCTCCATAAAAGCAGGGATTCCGCTTGATCCTATTACTAATGGACCTATTACCGACAGCACCATGCAAACTGGAGTTTCCGGTATTTTTGCATGCGGTAACGTTCTCCACGTCCATGACATTGTTGATTTTGTAACCCGCGAAAGCAGAACCGCCGGAAAAAATGCCGGTCTATACGCACAAGGACTGCTTCCTCCTGCACCTACTATTCCATGTACCCCTGCAACAGGCATCCGCTACATTATGCCGCACCGGATACGCACTAACACTACTGAAGCGGTTAATATTTTCATGCGGGTGAAAGAACGGTATCAAAACCGATTCATCATTATCAAATCCGGCAGCGTCATACTTGCAAAAAAGCGGTTTGCCCAGATGATTCCTTCGGAAATGATACACATTACACTTATGCCGGAAAAACTTGCTGCACTTACTGAACCGCTTACGGCAGAAGTTTCCGAAGGACCATACTCTGTATGAAAACTAAAATCTATGCAATTTTTTTTATAGCGTTTATTCCATTTTTTTATGTTTATGGTGCTAGTTTTGATGTAAACGGTCCTTGGGTTCCAAAATCGCAATATGAGTATTGGAAAACAGGTGAAGCTGAGGAGATTAGTGTTAAAGAAGTAACAGTTGGTAAGATAACGTATTTAAAACTTACACATTCGATAATGATTAACCAGTATGCAAAGCCGCCGGTTTTTTGCGGAGGTGCGAGTGGACAGTGGGAATTGGTATCGATTGTAAAAGAAACTGTACAGCGGTATATTCTCAAATTACGATCCTTTAAAAATAAGGATATAATGGGAGAATTGTATACTACTGTGCTACAGGATGGTTCCATATATTTTGAAGAGGGGAAAGGGAACTCCGCTTTTAAGCATGAATTTGCTGTAAATACTGATTTATCATTGGGAAATGACAATATATATGTAAGATGCGATGTAAAAAAATAGAATCCCTGTAGCTATTCAGCATCGCTGAATAGCTACAGGAATCTAAATCGAATGAAACAGGTGCGCAAAGCTCACCAGCAAAAACTGTTTCGCAATCCGCTTTAGCGGATATAATCAATCATTTCCTTACAGAAAAAGCTGATAGGCTTTCAGTTTTTGGGCAGCATCTCTAAAAACGGAAGTTTTTAGAGATGCTCCATCTATTCAGTTCGCTAGTATACCCAGTTTTCCGTTGCAGCAGATTTTTCTATCATTGTGCGGTATAAAGCAGATTTTTGCAGAAGTTCTGTATGTGTCCCTTCCGCCTCTATTTTACCCTCGTTCATTACGATAATTTTATCAGCATTTTCAACAGATTTTAAGCGGTGCGAAATGATGATGACAGTTTTATCCTTGATAAGTGTATTCAAACTTTCCTGAATATACATCTCATTTTCAACATCGAGCGAGGCACTGATTTCATCTAAAATGATAATCGGAGCGTTTTTTAAGAGAGCACGGGCAATTGAAATACGCTGCCGCTCTCCTCCTGAAAGGCGGCTGCCGTTTTCGCCGACAAAGGTATTCCAGCTTTCCGGCAGTGCTTCAATAAAGTCAGTGCAGTTTGCGAGGCGGGCAGCTTCTTTTACTTGCACATCGCTTGCATTTTTGTTCCCGACACGGATATTTTCCATAATAGATGTATTAAACAAGCCGACATCTTGGAATACAATCGAAATTTTTTCAAAAAGACTGTCTGTATCTATTTTTGCAATATCCTTACCGTCAATAAGAATCTGCCCTTTGCTGTAGTCATAAAGACGCGATGCCAACCGGAGTATAGTAGTTTTTCCGCAGCCTGAAGGACCTACCAAAGCAGTAACCTTATTTTGCTCAGCAGTAAATGAAATACCGTCAATGATTTTTTGCCCTTCAGTATACGAAAATTCAACATTTTTAAACTCAATGCCGTATTTTTGTAAGTTGATCGGCTCCCCTTCCTGCACGGCAGTTTCGCGTAACTCATTGATCCGTTTAACACGCGAATCAATGTACATAATCTCTGCAAGGTTTGCTTCTACCATAGCAACTGCATCAATAATGCGCGCAGCAGCGATAACATAGCCGATAAAGTATAGCAGCGGAGCAGTTCCGGCTAAATACATTTTTAAACCGAAAAAAACTGTTATTCCCACCGAAAACTTGAGCATTGCTAGTGCGATATTGAGCGGAATCGCTTGATGAGCTTCAACAGAAAGATGCAGCTTTTCAGCCTCATCTACATTGTTGTTTAACTTTGCTGCTGTGTCTTCAGCACGCCCGTAGCTTTTAATTTCCTGTTGCAGTTCGATCGCTTCCTGAAAAAATTCCGACCGCTCGCGCTGTTTATAAAAGTCGCGTGTGGTTTCACGCACTTGAATTTTCTTTGATAAAATGAGCAGGATAAAACTCACCACTATCGGTACAAAGACACAAAGTCCCAGAGCGGGATGGGCTGCAATCATCATTATGCCGATAAGAACTAAATAAATCAACAGCCCTATCGTTTGCGGAATAGCATGACTCAATGCATGTTCGAGAGTTGCAACGTCCGCCATCACTGCTTGCGACAAGTCCGAAATATCATGCTTAGAAAAGTACGCAAGTGGTAGTGCCTTTAAACGGTTGGCAATTTCGACCCGCAGGTCTTTACATTCTTTAAAAGTTACTGTATACAGCGTGTTGTAATTTATGTCCAGAAGAATGTACATCACTACTGCAAGAGCTGCAATAACGCCAGTATAAAAGTATGCACTTTTAAGCGAGCCTTCAAAGTAACCTTGCAAAAAAAACATAATCAAAAACATCGGCAAGATATAAGCAATATTTGAAAATACTGACCACACCGCTGCCGTAACCAAATCCCGGGCACCTTGCTCGGTAACAGCGAATAAATTTTGTAACTTTCGTATCATATAAGTCTCCCTTAAAAAGTCAAGCTAATAATAAGTTTAAAATTAAGTCTTTATACAGTAATGACTTAATTTTAAACATCGCAGCTAAATCTTAGGCTTTCAGTTTTTAGAGTTTTCCGGGAATATATCTGTTTACCTTTTTGCAATAATCTTCAAACTCTTTGCCGTACAGACTTAAAAGCCATTTTTCTTCCGTAAATTTTATAAATACGGTCATGTAAAGCCAAAACACCGGCAGCAGAATAAGTACATATAAATTGCAGACCGCTAAAAGTACACCTGAACAAACAAACAAAAATGCAGAATAAATCGGATTGCGAACATGGGCATATATTCCATCCGTAACAAGCGTATTTGCTTTTATTTTGCTGTCGATTTTTGAAAAAAATACTGCTGAACACCAAAAGTATACACCTGCTGCAATTAACGTGATACCTACAATACGGAATACCGGCTCAAAGCTTATTACTGTAGATGGAATAATCTTTAGTCTAATAAGAATAATACTTGCAGCCGTAAGTGCTATGATCGGTACAACACATAGTGGTCCTACACCGATAAGCGGCAAATGACTTTTTTGTTCACTCATAAATACTTTTTACACCCGCCACTCGTTTGCTTTGGAATATAACTTTTGCAGCTGACTGTATTTCGATCCTTGTTGCATAAGTTCTGTATGGCTGCCGCGTTCGATGATATTTCCATCTTCAACAACTAAAATTTCATCAACATTTTTAATAGAACTTAATCTATGTGCAATCATAATGACGGTTTTATTTTTCATCAGATTGGAAAAAGCTTGTTGAATCTCGTATTCGTTTTCGGGGTCTGCGGCAGCTGAGGCTTCGTCTAAAATAATAATATCAGCATTTTTCAAAATTGCACGGGCAATGGCGAGCCGCTGAACTTCTCCTCCGGACAAATGCACTCCCTTAGAACCGATGAGCGTATGTTCCCGTTTTTCAAACTTATCCAAAATATCATCACAGCGGGCAAGACGGAGTGCATTCATCACGTCTTCATCACTTGCATGTTTGTTTCCCATTTTCACATTTTCAAAAATGCTCATTTTGAAAAGCTTAGATGTTTGGAACACAAAGGCGATATTTTTCATTAAGGCATTTTTTGAGTAAGCAGCGATGTTTTTTCCGCCGATTAAAATTTCCCCTTCATTAATTTTATAAAAACCTGAAATAAGTTTTGCGATTGTTGATTTACCGCCGCCTGATGAACCGACAAGTGCATAAGTCTTATTCGGTTCAAGTTTTAAGTTGACATTTTTTAAAATCATTTCTTCATTGTAGCCGAATGAAACATTTTTGAATTCAATGCCAAAATCCGCAAACGCTTCTTCTGTACCGTGCGTAATGTTGTCTTTTTCCATTTCGCTAAAAAGATTTTCCAGTTTATCAACAACGTTTTTTGCCTGAAAATTGTACATACCAACATACATAACGCGCATAAAAGACCCAAAAAGGATGCCTGCAAAACATACATAAAATACGATTTTTGCAATGATGAGATTTCCATCTACGCCCTTATTCATAAAGTAAATTGCAGCAGGTACGGTGAATGCGGTAAACAAGTTAAACAGCACTTGAAACATAACATACGGGATTCGGCAGCTGAGTGTATACCTATATGCCAAATCAGAATAGTCGGTAATCGCTGTATAAAATGCCTTGAACGACTCCACTGTGCTTTTAAAGATTTTTACGACCTGCATACCGCGTACATATTCCACCGCTTCGCAATTCATTTTTTCCAAGGCAGCCATATACTTTTGCATAAAGTTTTTATTGCCCATCATAAACATCATCTGCACACCGCCGATTACTGCAATAATGCAAAGTAGTATACCGAGCTTTATGTCAACCATAAAAACAATAATGAACATTAAAATCGGGGTAACAATGGCAGCTACATTATCAGGAATAAGGTGAGCAACAATCATGTGCGTTTCCTGCGCATTGTCGTCGATAATTTTGCGGATTTTTCCCGAAGCGTTTACATCGAAAAAGGCAAAAGATGCATTCATCAAATGTTTGATTGCTGCTTTACGCAAATTCGATTCAAGCCGGAATCCTAATACATGCGATGCCCAAAGGGCGGCAAAATACACTACGGAGTAACCGATCATCAGCAAAACAATAATCGTTGCATAAAATGAGCCGTCCGTAATGCTTTTTGTTACTAAAAGCGCATATAAAAACTTCCATAAATACCAAAATGCCCCCATCTGAGATAAAACACCCAGAACAGAGCAAATAACGGAAATATACACACAGTGCATTTTTTCAGGCGTATATTTCAATAGCCTTTTATATGTGTCCAATTTGACACCTCCTTACTATTTAATTCTTAACTATGAATTGGGCATCTTCAAAAACTCAAGTATAGGTTTTAGAGATGTCTCATCAGCAAAGCTGATAATGATTTCTTGCTTAAGTCTTTATGTTATATTGAGTTCCTCACAGGGGACTTCCTCCCTATTAACCTGTTCCATCCAGTATTGCTTCCAACCAGCGCAGTGGTAGATATTAAAGTCAAGAACATACTCAATCGCTTCTTGTTTTGTGAGATTATGGTAAAAAATTTCTTTTAAATTTTCAAAATGAGATGAAACCATCACATGAATGAAAAACCGTATCCTTCGGGTAATTTTAATTCCGTCATATTGCAGCCAGCAGAGCGTTTCTGTTTCAATAAATTCTATAGCGTTGTCAATACTGTGTTCATAAGAACTTCCCCGCGACCGGCAAATAATCAGGTTCATTGCATCCCAGTTTTCAAAGAAAAAGTCTACCATGCCTAAGAATCGCACACGAGATACTGCCATAATGGTCGATAAATCACTTGTTTTCATATTATAACTGGATTTATCAGGAGATGGAGTGTGCCGTATTAATTCCATAAAAGCATCGAACACATTTTTTACCAGTGCATCAAAAATAGTATTCTTATTTTTGAAGAGGTTGTACAAAGCACCTGTTGTAAGTCCGGCTTTTTCAGCAATAGAACGTACATTTGCACTGGAAAAACCTTTTTCAAAAAACTCTTGCTTTGCTGCTAACAGGATTTTTGCCTTTGTGTTTAGTGATTCTTTATTTACTAAAATTTTTTCTTCCATCGCCTTTTCTCGCTATGCTATATATAATAACACTACTACTGTTTAATAACATTGTTATTTTAGAAGAAAAATAACAAAATGTCAACTCCAGAATACTTTTTCTAAGGGAATTTCGAATGAGGTATCATTTTTTTATTAGATCGTCAAGCAACTTTCGTGACAAAGCAAATATCAGGTTGAAGCGGGTTCTATACATAAACCATAACGTTAAATAATTTTAGTAGTTGTTTCATATAATCATGGTAAACAATTTTGACGTAACCGAAATTTTGTGCCATGATTATGACTTGTTCTTGCGTCAAAGTCTACTAAGATATTACCCAATTCGATCTCATTAAGAAATTTCTCAAATGAAAATGTTTGTAACATTACTACTTTATTAAAATGAAAATATTCATTACCATTTTCTTTTTTTACATCAGCTTGTACATAAAAACAATTCAGCAGTTTTGTTCCTGCTTTATGTTCTAAATCACCAAAGCCCCAATAAGGCTGAGGATTTAATTCATCAAGACCTGTTTTTATTTTAACATCATTCAACCAAAGGCCATGATCTTTACTTACTGAAGATGCATCAAATGAAATTAGAATTTTCTTTTCATTTCTATTTATTTTCACACAAAACCCACGATCGCTTCTTGATTTTCCACTAATGGTTTGTCTAAAACTCATTTCATTTTCAGGATATTTTATTCCTGCTTCTTGATGTTTCCAGCCATACTTAAGTAGCAGAATGTGCGCCACAAATTTAATTGCACGAGGAGACGGCTCACAATGAAAAAGGGTTATTAATGAGGTTGTATTTTTTCGTTGTGCCTTTAGTTCCCATTCAGAGGCATTTGGTATTGGTAAATTATTCTCTTCAATTCCTAATAAATCTTCTAATGCATTTCCAACAGCACCTTGGTTTCCTTGACGATTATTTTTAATCCACCCCTGTTTTTCAATTTCTATAAATTTTTCAACAAGCTCTTCTTTTGTAAAAAGATTCATTTCATTACCTCAAATAATGGTAGCTCTTTTGCCGTGTATATTTCTGAACAGTACTCTATGCTGCCTAGCCTTTCTTCCGCCATAACACAATAATCAGGCGATAGTTCTATTCCTATATAGTTTCTATTCAATTTTTTCGCGGTAACGGCAGTAGTTCCGCTGCCCATAAAAGGATCAAGAACAAGCGATGCCGTTGTTGAAGATATAATTCGTTCAATTAACGCAACAGGAAAGGGAGCTGGATGAGTATTTTTCATCTCTTGCGTAAATTCCCATACATCACCGTAAGCATTTGCTTTTGCAACTAATTTAAAATCCGGTTTTGGAATAAGATATATAACTTCATACGTAGGAAGAAAATAACCAGGATTAAAATTTATTCCACCTTTTCTTTTCCATATTATTATTTGGCGAACTGGCATATCTCTAATTATATCGCTTCTGTTTTGCATCAAGCCATTTTGAACTCTCCATTTATGATTATAAAAAATAGCTCCATCATTTTTTATAAGGCGATACATTTCTTTAAGACATAAGTACTGCCATTGGGCATACTCATCATGCGGCATGTTATCATCATAATGACTATACCCATTTTGCAAAGCAGCACCTGCCCATTTGCCGCTTGTAGTGCAAGCCTTCATTCCATTCCCTGTCGAGTTTTTTAAATTATATGGCGGAGACGTAATAATTAAATCCATAGATTCACTTGGGATTTCCCTCATAACATCAAGACAATCCCCGCAAATAATTTTATTTATAAAATCTTTAGGAAACATCATGTTCATATTATACTCTTTTTTGATTATAATTTCAATTTAAGGTAGAGGGAACCTCTAAAAACTTCAGTTTTTTAGAGGTGAGCTTTGCTCACCGGTTTTCCTTAGATGTAATTTGCGATGTTATGCTGATACATGTACAAAAACGTACATGTATCAGCTGCGAGTTTCGGCATTGCCGAAACTCGTCGGGGATGTCATTACTATATAAAGACTTAAATTAAAACTCGTTGTCAGCTATGCTGATAAGGCATCTTCTAAAAAGCTAACCGAGTTTTTAGAGATGCCCTATACATTTTTGCCCAGTAAAAGAGGGTGCGCTGTACAAATGATGGATGCCATGCCGCTTGTATTTCTATGTCAATGACGGTGTTGTTTGAAAGCTTGAGTTTTATGTCGAGGATGCCGGTTTTATCAGTAAACACTTCTTTTGAAAGCTCTTTATCCATAAAGTCAAGACCCGTTATAGCATGTGGATTAAGATCAAGAATGCAGGCGAGTAAATCTTGCAAGATAGGTTTGTTTTCTTCTGCACCTAACAAGCGTTTGAATGCGTAATCATTTGTGAGGGTTATGTGAAGTTCGTCTTCCATACACATAAAAGTATACGGCATGAACGAGTAAAATGCAATGCCTGCGGTATAGTCAACCTGTTTGATAACTCCGTTTTCGAACAGGTTGAGGTATAATGCGGAATCCCTAAAAAACACGTGATGAACCCTTGCATAATGTGCAAAATTAGGGTATCCTTACCGGCGATTCTATCAACTATTTCTGGAGTTCGTATGAGCGGAATAAGTATTGCATTAATGGTTTTTTTTGTTATTGTTTCTGTATTGATCGTAGGTTTAGTGCTGCTTCAAAATGAAGAAGGTGATAGTTTAGGCGGATTATTTGCAGGAGGATCAAATTCTGCATTCGGATCCCGATCCGGTAATGTACTGACAAAAGCCACCTATACTATGGTAACTCTTTTTTTAGTTATCTCGTTACTTTTGGCATGGTTAAATAAAAGCCCGGGAGATTCCGGTGTACAAAAAGCAGCTCAGATGCAGCAAGCTGAAACGGCGGCTGAATGGTGGAAAGAAAATGAGCAAGCAAAAAACAGTGAAGAGACAGTACCGGCTGCGGATACATCTGATCAAGCTGTTTCAGCAGATGAGGAAAATGAAAAAACAGAGGATGCCAATTAATTTTTGTTTTGCTTTTTAAGTCCTTGTTCGTCTGCGATAAAACAATATAATTAAATAATAATGAAATCGGGCATAAGCTTTTTCACCATATTTTTTTGTGTAATTTTCTCAGGTTTTACCGCAGCACCGGCTGTTTTATCTTTTTATACGGAACCTTCAATTTTTCCTTATAATAATGTAGTGAAAATTCAGCAGGATAGTCGCGATTGCCTTTATTTTGGTACTCAATCAGGACTGTTCCGCTATAATGGCGTTTCTACGCAACGATATGAGCATATCCCCTTTGATGATACTACGATTCGCTCCAATCAAATTCAAACTATGCTTATGGAGCAAGATGATATTTTATGGATTGGAACGTATAGCGGATTGGAGCGGTTTGACACCAAGACTGAAGAAATCACGCATTATCTTTCCTCCGGTGATGTCATTTCTGCCGTATTCCGTGATTCAAAAAACCGCTTGTGGGTAGGTACACTTTCAGGGCTTTATCTGTACCCCGATCAAACAGACAAAACGTTTATTACCTTTACAAATCAGAAAAGCAATTTTTTTATCGGTAATGATACTATCCGCTCTATCAGCGAGGATTCGCACGGCGTTATTTATGCGTGTACCTATGATGGCGTGTGGGAATATAATGAGATGCATCATTCATTTACCCGCTGCAGTATACTGCCGGAGGGATGCCCCGGAAAAAATAAGGTAGTCTATAGCTTCATTGAAGATGCCGGCAGCTATTGGCTTGCAGTTTGGGGGGTAGGGCTTGTCCACATTGAACCTGAGCGTAATACCTATGAAGTGTATACGTTTCCGAACAATAATATCTATGTGGTATATAATAATTTTGTAAGTAATGATTACATAGCGGTAGGAACATGGGGCGGAGGTATTTTTGTACTGAATAAACTTACAAAGCACATTTTTTACCATACAAATACCAATGTAGGTGATAATGTCCTTTCTCATAATATTATTTACGATATATTTATTGATAAATATGATATGATGTTTGTCGGTACAGGCGGAGTACTCAATCTTGTTGATATGAATCATATTGAAAATCAAATTGCAGCACCTATGTATCCCCGCAATCCATATAGCGATACGATTGATTCCCGATTTAAGCGCAGCATTCAGTGTACTGAAGTTACCGAAGGTATTGTGTGGGCGGCAGCGGGGAACGAGCTATTAAAATATTATATTAATAACGAATCTCTTTCACAAATATTTAAGATTTCCCCCAAAACTGTCAGAAATGTATCAGATACTACACAAATTTACACTATAAAAGCAATAGATGCTTCTTTGTTATGGATAGGCACCAATGAAGGATTGTTTTTGTTTGATACTGTCTTAAATGAGTTTTCTCCCGTCGATGCCTATAATAATAATGTATCAAATTATGCTGGATTGCTTATTCGTACTATTTATAACGATAAAGACGGCAGTGTATGGATTGGCACTTACAATGATGGTGTATACCGGTTTAACCCCAATAAAGGGATCGCCGCACACTATCAGCATTCGGATAATGCGCATTCGTTGATTAATGATATGGTATTCTTTATCGAGAAGGATAGTACAGGCAGGCTCTGGATTGGTACTAATCGGGGGTTATCCAGATATCAGAGTGAAACTAACGATTTTATATCATATATATATGATGTGAACAAACCATTGGGTATTTCCGCTAATAGGATTGATTCGTTTTGTGAGGATAGTGCAGGGCAGGTTTGGTTTGGTACAAAAGATGGTGGAGTCTGTAAATTCGATCCGGATACTGAAACATTTGCAACATATACCACTGCTAATGGATTATCGTCAAACCAAATTGTCGGTATTGCCGATACCGGCAAAGGTAGTTTATGGATTGTAACCGATAAGGACTTACATCTATTTGATACAAAAAAAGAAACAGTGCAGTTATATACTATTAAAGATATTAAAGGATTTGGTTTTTTTACAGCTCAACCGTCTTCACTGCCGGCTGAAGAGCTGTTTTTCTTTGGAACGCATCGCGGTGTAATTAAAATTACTCAAAAACTATTCGATTCTTTTACGCTCCAGCTTATTCCGGTTAGAATACGCGGTATTTCTGTGAATGGTGAAAAAATTGCAGCCTATACCGCTCAGAAATCTTTTTCATTCAATTATCGTGATAATGATTTTCAATTTCAATTTGCTGCACCGTATTCCTCTCCGCTGAAAAAAACGGTATATGCGTATAAATTAACCGGGGTTGATACCAAGTGGAATATCGCAGCTGATCAGAATTATGCAAATTATACAAACTTACCACCGGGGGCATATACCTTTTCAGTAAAAAATATTGCAGACCCGTATGCTGTATTAGATACATTTTCGTTTACTATACGTCCGAGTATCTTTTTATCGCCTATAATGATATGGCTTTATATTTTGATTGTATCGTTTGTATTATTTTTAGTGTATAAAATAAATAAACTTTATTGGTTTCAGCGGTATGCATCAGCACTGGAAGAAAAACAGATGGTACTCATTAAAGATAACTTTACTTTGAAAGAGCTGTCTATGCTTGATCATCTTACCGGTATCGGGAATCGCCGTTTTATTGATACGATGGGGGCTAAACTGTGGGAAACTTCGTTAGAGCATAAGGTACCGCTTTCAGTATTAATGTTAGATATTGATTTTTTTAAACGGTATAATGATTCTTACGGGCATCAGGCAGGCGATAATTTATTGCGACTGATCGGCAGCTTGTTAAAGGGTCGTGTTCGCACAGAAACAGACTTGTTAGGGCGATACGGGGGAGAAGAATTCCTTATTGTACTGTATAATGTCGGAGAAGCAAAGGCACTGCATATTGCAGAAGGCATCAGAAAGATGGTCGAAAGTCTGCATGAGAAGCATAGCACTATGATGGTGGGAAACGTAACGATTAGTATCGGTTTATTTTGCTGCTGCCCGACTGCGGCATGTTCTTTTGATGATATGATATATCGTGCAGACCATGCGCTATACACTGCAAAAGGTACCGGTAGAAACCGTGTTGTTTCATATACCCCGGCTGAAGAGGAACATACTTCAACTGATAAGCAGTCGGCGGATAACCCGTCGACGGATACTTAATTATTCATGGGTACCTCTCTTAATTCGTCTACCGTCTTATTATGAGTAAACCAATCCGTAACTTCCGTGTCAGAACCAGTTACGTTTAAGCATGAGGCTGTCATTGCCAGCGGCAATGACAGCCCCGTGCTATTTCAAAGATTTAAAGCTCGTCAACCTGAGCGATACCGAAGTTATCGAACAGGTCAAAATAACACTGCAAATTACACCCCCGTATGTTAGAAGGAGCGTCTCTATGCAAAAACAGCGTCAAGAATTTTCTATGCAAAAAAAACTATTGCTGATTTTCGGATTTCTTATTGCTATATCTGCAATTATTCAAGGGTTATTTGCTGTACAAACCGCCCGCACAGCAATTACTGAAAGGGTTGAAACACATCTTAAAGATAAGGTAGTAGATACTGCAACTCTTATAGAAAGTAGAATAACAGCATTGTTCCAATTTTTGGACGGTATAGCCCGTATGCCCGTATTGCGTGATACTTCTATCACCTTAGATGAAAAAATGCAGATACTCGCTGAAGAATCAAAGGCAAACCAAGTTATTCAGGCACTGTACATTGCAGACAAAACAGGAACCGTCAAATTGTTAGATGGCTCGGTTGTTTCTGATAGCGATAAACTTTGGTTTAAAATCAGCATTACCGGGAGTAAATTTTTCAGTGAACCGTATTTTGACAAGGAAAACGGAAATATGTTTATTGCTGATATTTCTGTCCCTGTGTATGATAATGAAAATAATATTATTGGTGTACTGGTTGCTGACATTGACGGTTTATGGCTTTCAGCTCAAATTCAGGATATTGTGGTTGGCAAAACAGGATACTGCTATATTTTGGGCATGAATGGAATAGATATTGCAGATTCTGAAAAAAATATTGAATGGGTAAAAAGTCAAAAAAGCGCAACAGAAGAAGCACAGAAAAATAGTTCTTTTGCCTCGCTTGCCTCGTTTGAAGCAAAAGCTATGGCAGCAACTACTACTGATGTAGATTTCTTTTGGTTTGAGGGTGTGTACCATATCGCTGCTTTTGCTAAGATAAAAATGTCAACGGTAATCATTATGGCTCCGGTACACGAGTTTATGGGGGCTGTTAATGATTTACAACAGCGTATGATTATAATAGGCATGGTTATTTTACTCATTTCATTAGCGGTTACACTGTTAGTAAGCCGCCGGATCGTTCACCCTATATTAACAGTTGTTATGGCGTTAAAAGATATTGCAGAAGACGGGGGCGATTTAACGGTACGGCTCCCGCTTATTGGTAATGATGAAATCACTCGTTTATCAGACTATTTTAATCAAACTATTGCAAAAATAGGAACTTCAATGAGTGCTGTTGAAAAAAATACGATTGAAATATCAAATATCGGCAAAGGTCTTGCAAGTGATATGACAAAAACAGCAAGTGCGGTACATCAAATCAGTGCAAATATTGAAGGTGTAAAGCATCAGACACAATCACAGTCTGCCGGTATTGCTGAAACTGCGGCAACGGTAGAAGAAATTATCCGTACTATAAAGCAGCTGAATACGAGTATTGAAAATCAGGCGGATAGCGTTGCACAATCGTCCTCCGCAATAGAAGAAATGACAGCAAACATCAGCTCGATCACACATACGCTTGATAAAACAAATGATACTATTCACAGCCTTGCAGCCGCAACTGCTGACGGCAAAGAAACCATTGCCGGCGCAAATAGTGCAACGCAAAAAATAGCAGAGGAATCCGGCAGTTTGTTGGAAGCGTCCAATGTTATTCAGCATATTGCAAGTCAGACTAATCTTCTTGCGATGAATGCCGCTATTGAAGCCGCCCATGCAGGAGAATCTGGAAAAGGATTTGCCGTTGTTGCAGATGAAATCCGCAAACTTGCCGAAGAATCGAGTATACAGGGAAAAGCTATCACCGCAACACTTAAAGCACTGTCAGCAGAGATTGAAATGCTTTCAAGTGCTGCAAAAACAGCAGAAGAAAAATTCAATGCAATTTTTAACTTATCTGATGAAGTAAAAGGTATGAGCAATCGTCTTATGGAGGCAATGCAGGAGCAGGAGAGCGGAAGCCGCGAGGTTTTACACACAATACGAGCTATAAATACAGTAACGATGGAAGTAAGTGCCGGATCAACTGAAATGCTGAAAGGCAGTGAAGGGGTGGCAGAAGAAATGCGCAAACTTGATAATTTGACTCGAATAATAGTAGACAGCATGAATGAAATGGCATCCGGAGCAGTCGAAATCAGCAATACCGTACAGGATGTTAATGAAATTACTCAAAAAAACAAAGCCAGCATTGAAAACTTAGCGGCAGAAGTTAAAAAGTTTAAGTTGGAAGATTTCAGAATGTTTGAGCGTAATGGATAACCATTACCGAACTCTTATGGATGTACGTATGAACTTAAAAATGAGTTCGCGAATTATTGCAACTATGGGAATTGCCGCATTGCTATTTGCATCAGCGGCATGTAATCAACCGAATAACACGCCAAAGAGCAGTCAAACGTCGCAGGGACAAAGTGCGCAGCCCTCAAAGGATGAACTTGGTCTAAAAGACAAAGTAGCAGCCTCGCTTACTGCTGCTATTTCTACACTGAGTGCTAAAAAGATCACGCTTGATCCAGCCAATAAGCAATTTATCATTGCAGCGGATTCAACAGCAACAGAGCTGTCTGCAAAAGAGATTTTCAAAGATGCTAATTATGCTGGCATGACACAAGAATTTGCTGTTACCTCTGTGGGTGGTTCTGTAAAAGTTGCCAATGATAAATCGAAGCTTGCTATTAAGGTTGCGAGCAAACCTGACGGCGATAGCTATGAGGTAAAGCTTACCTTTAAAAAGGACAATAAAACAAGTGACTTTAGATTTACCGTTTTAAACAAGAAGTCCAAGGGATTCAATAAAGAGCAAATACAACCGAAGGTAGTAAAGCTCGTAAACGACCTAAACGGAGGAAATAGCTTTTCATGGACAAATGTACACAAATCAAGATACAAAGACAATGGCATCGTTCTGCCTGAAACAGGAAAGATTGACGATGTAGATGGTGTTGCTTTCAAATGGGGACTCAAAAAGGGTAAAGAATTCGGTGCCCGCATTGGGAAGAATCAGGACGGTAAACTTGCAGTTATGGTTGACAAAGCAGAAACAAGTAAAGTTGTTATTCTTACCGTTACGCTTACTAAACCGGGTTATCGCGGTCTAACGTTAGATGCTGATATGGACGGCTCAGATGCTACATGGGCACTCGCGCTTACCATCGAAGACTAACAATTCGATAGCTTTTTTCTAAGGAACAAATACGCCCGCAGATACAGGAGAGGTATTTGCGGGCTTTTTTATGCGCAGGTTTTAACCGCCGAAGAAGCGAAAAAGAACGCTGTCTGCAACGTAGCAGCGGTAAGGCATGAAGCAGCACAGCTCCCGTAGTGCCTTGCTCCGGCTAGGGCTAGGGTATGCGGCGGGTTTGCAAAAAGTGATAGACATCTAAAAGTTCTTGCCGTATTTTTGATACTTCAGCAGCATAGAACCGATTTTCCGGTGCTGACAGTTCGGCCAGCAGGTAGGTTTTTGTTTTTTCGAGACTATAATTTTTTATTCCTGTAAGATATTTAATGCGGAAAATAAAGTCAATATTCCGTGCTGTATATACCCGTCTGCCGTAAAAATCGTTTTGCGGACGGATAAACGGCAGACTCTTTTCCCAATACCGGAGAATATACTGCTTTACGCCGGTAATTTTTTCAACCTCTCCAATGGAAAAAACACTCATACTTTTTCCCGATCTTCCCACCGTACTCTACTGCCTTTCACTTTTAGGAGCAGGGGAATTGCGGTAAAGCCAATATCTTTTCGGATTCTGTTTTGTAAATACCGTAAATACGATTCGGAAACCGCATCAGGTTTATTGGCAAAAATTAAAAACTCAACAGGACGGACGGACGTTTGCAGAATATATTTTAAAGTAAAGGAATTATGCTTTCCATGCGGCGGCGGCACTGCTTGCAGCCAGTCTTTTAAAGCAATATTCAATGCAGATGTGTCTATTTTGGTTGTTAATTGAGTGAATACGGTTAATGCAGTATTGAGCAGATCGGCAATGCCGCTGCCTTTTTGTGCTGAAATAGGCACAATAGGGGCATACTCCATTTTACCGAACATAATTTTAATATGGTTTTCTACCTCTTTAAATTTCTTTTCCCTTTTTACTAAATCCCATTTATTCAGCACAAAAATTACGCCAAGTCCGCGTTTTGTTGCTTGCTGAATAATTTTTTTATCTTGTTCCGTTAGACCTTCTTCTGCATCGAGTAAATGAAATACAATATCAGCAGTCTCTAAACTTTTTATTGCGCGGACAACAGAATAGTATTCAATATCTTCTTTTACTTTTGTTTTACGGCGTATTCCCGCTGTATCTTGAATGATAAACTGCCGGTCTTTGTACATAAAGGAGCCTTCAATAACATCGCGGGTAGTTCCGGCAATCTCGGAAATAATAGAAGCGTCAGATTGCGTAAGATAGTTTGCAAGAGTTGATTTACCGGTGTTTGGTTTGCCAATCAATGCAATCCTAATAGCACTATTTTCTACTGATTCGCATACACGGGAAAAATCAAGTCCGGCAGTGATTTCCTCCGCTAATACGGTAATATTATCGCCATGCTCAGCACTAATGCACACAACAGATTTAAAACCGAAGCGTAGATAATTATACCCCTCCATTTCGCCCCTGCCGCCCTCAGTTTTATTGATTGCAACAATCAGTTTATCCCAAAATGGGCGTAAAAAGCAGATAAATTCTTCGTCCTCCGCAGTAGCGGGAGAAGCCTCCAGCATAAGCAAAATTTTGTCTGCTGCTTGGAGAGATTGCAGCGTTTTTTCTACTACAAGCGTATCAATACTATCCTCTGTTTTGTTTCCGCTGCGGGTAAGTTTAAAACCGCCGGTGTCCATAAGCCGTACCGGTTTCCCATTGATAATTGCCTGTGATTCGATAGGGTCGCGGGTAACACCGGGTGTAGGATCCGTTATTGCGCGCCGTTTCCGTAAAAAACGGTTAAACAGTGTGGATTTCCCTACATTCGGTCTACCTGCAATAACTACAAGCGGTGTATTATCATATTTTTTACGGAAATCAAACTCACACGGAAGAGCGGATGCCGCAATATTCTCTGTTTTCAGGTTTTCCACATTTGCTATGTGTTCTATGGCTGCCGCAGGGCAGGCACTGTTTTCTACCGTTGCTGGGGTGTCATGTTCGGCATCCCGTTCTGCTTGCAGTGGATTACGGATTATATCAGGTTCATGTATCATAAAAAGAGAACTCCTGTATCAATTTTCTGACAGCGTCGGTAGAGTATTCTGTCCGTGCGCGGACGGTAAACCGTTCGGCATCAGCAATAGTTATAGATTCAATGGCACGTTTTATCACAGGAATTCGGTGAGCACTCATACTTAAATGCCGCAGCCCCATTCCAAGCAGCAGCGGGATTGCCTCTTCTTGCGCTGCCATTTCTCCACAGACTGAAACGAAGCCTTCTCCATTTCGGCTTAACAGATGCTCTGCTTGTACCGTTTGTTCTATCAGCCGAATCACCGCAGGTTGAAAATAGTCTGCTAAATGGGCGACCGTACTATTTTCCCGATCTGCTGCCATGGTGTATTGTACCAGATCATTTGTTCCTATAGAAAAGAAATCAAAAAATGGCGCATAAATATCGGCAGCAGCAGCAATAGCAGGAACTTCTACCATACAGCCAAGCGGAATATCCGCTTTATACGGGATGCCGGCACTATCACACTCTGCTCGTACCTCTGCCAGCAAGTGCTGCACTGCGATAATCTCTTCAGCGCAAGAAATCATAGGCAGTAAGATATGTAAATTACCGTAAGAGCTTGCCCGCAGCAGTGCACGTAATTGAGCCTTGAATAGACTAGGGCGATCTAAGCAATACCGGATTGCTCTCCAACCCAATAAGGCATTTTTTTCCGCAAGGGCAGCCTGTTCTTCCAACATTTTATCAGCACCGGCATCAAATGTTCTGATAACAACCGGTTTATTCCCCATTGCTTCTAACACATTCCGGTATGCATGGTATTGCTCATCCTCGTCTGGCAATATCTCCTTACCTAAAAACAAAAATTCGGAACGGAATAGTCCGATACCGGCAGCACATTGCACGAGCGGTTGCATAGTATCTTCAGGGAAAGCAATATTTGCGGACAGCTGGACTGCAATGCCGTCTTTTGTATACGCTGTGCTATAGTCAGTATCGCTATCCGGCAATTCTTCATTCTCTGCATGTATTGCAGAAGCCGCAAGACCATAAATATCCCCGTCCGGCTCAAGGATAAGTTCCTGCTTTGTACTGTCCAATATTGCGGGCATTCCCGTTTTTACCGCTTTCATCAAGCCGGAAATCCCTACAAGCATGGGAATATTCCATGCTCTTGCAATGATAGCAATATGACTGGTAACACCGCCTACTTCCATAAGTATCCCTGCAGGATGAATTTCTTTTATTGCTAATGCCTCAGAGGGTTTGATAACCTGTGCAGCCAATAACGCGCCATGCGGTAAATGGGCAAAACGCGAAGCTGCATACTCTTTTTGGGGAAGCAGATAGGTAAATACCGATTCAAACGCATCTTGAATATCTACTGCACGTCCTGCTAAATATACATCACCTGACAGTGTTAGTAAATGAGTAATTTCATCGAGTTTTTTCTTTAGTGCCGCTTCAACATTTATATAAGTTTCTTCTATTTCCCGATATACCCCATGAAGAAAGTCCGTATCATGTAACATCATCTGCTGTGTTTCTAAAATTGCTTTTTCAGGAGCCGCTGCATTCTTCTCCGAATAATTTACCAGCAGTGCTGCTAAATGGGCTTGCGCCGCTTGTAAGGCTGTTTTAAGCCGTGTATGTTCAGCTGGTATCTCATGCGGTGAAATAGTATATACAGGAATATTGTGTGCAGGTTTTTCCGGCACACACACTATTAAACCTGCGGCACTGCCTCCGCAGGCTGATAAGCCGGTTAATCTCTTCATTTGCTTAGTATAAGCAAAAATCAATATTTTGCATATACTCAATCTGAGTAATAACAGTGTTACCACTCCAGTTGACCAGTTTTAAGTCATTGAAATAGCACGATTTGAGCCATTACGTTTCAGAGTAAATCTGGGGCTGTCCAAAAACTTGGTTACTTTTGGGATAGCCAAGTTCCTATCAGAGTTTTAGCAAAAAATATTTTTTTTAATTTTTTTTGCATTTTTTATGTTTTACCTCTTGACATTTCTAGGGGGGGGGGGGGGTATAATGTCATAAAGTTGAATTTTATAAGGTTCAGCTTTTTACCGTAATGAAAGTTCATTACGCAATTTTTATGGAGGTAAAACATGAAATATGTTTCACGTATGGTGTTCGGCTTAAGCATTGCTGCCGTACTCGCACTGTTCACTGCTTGTCCACAAGCAGCTGATACTAAGAAAAATAGTCCTAATCTTAATCCGCTAGGCATTAAACAGACAGATGTTGCAGATACTATCAGCAAGATGGATTCTATTAAGGACAACTTTGACATTGAAAAGGGCAATATTACTATTAAAAAAGCTGCCGCAAGTAGCATCACTCTGCCGGAAAAATTTGGAGATAACCGCACACTCAAAGATGTTAAAATTACCAGCGGAAAAAGTGTTACGGTAGAGAAATCAGGAAAGGATTTCACATTAAAGGTAACAAAACCTACAAATGGTAAAGCTGAAACTGTTACACTGGAATTGAAAATAGAAGGGAAAGATAAGAGCGGCAAAACTGCTACATCAACCATTTCTGTTACTATCACAAACAAAAAAAACATTGAGGAAGGTAGTCAGCCCCCTGCATCTATCAAAACAGTAACCGCAACTGCTAAAGCAGGTACTGCCGGAGCTGCTACCTTGAAAATGACCCTTGAAAACGACGGTGATTCCTATGACAAAGTCAAAATCTCTGTCGCAAAATTAAAAAACGGTGCCGCTGGCGATACAGACCCTGCAAAGTTTAAAGGAAATCAAGATGCAATCGAAATCGCTAAAAAAGACTTCGCTGGTCTAACTAACGGTGCTGGATATGATGTAACAGTTGAAAGTCCTGCACAGGGCGCAACCTACCAGTTCACTTTCCAGTTACTCAAAGGTTCACAGAACGTCGGTAATCCAGCAATGGCATCATCAACACTCGGTGAAGCAGCACAGAGTACCCCTGCATCTATCAAAACAGTAACCGCAACTGCTAAAGCAGGTACTGCCGGAGCTGCTACCTTGAAAATGACCCTTGAAAACGACGGTGATTCCTATGACAAAGTCAAAATCTCTGTCGCAAAATTAAAAAACGGTGCCGCTGGCGATACAGACCCTGCAAAGTTTAAAGGAAATCAAGATGCAATCGAAATCGCTAAAAAAGACTTCGCTGGTCTAACTAACGGTGCTGGATATGATGTAACAGTTGAAAGTCCTGCACAGGGCGCAACCTACCAGTTCACTTTCCAGTTACTCAAAGGTTCACAGAACGTCGGTAATCCAGCAATGGCATCATCAACACTCGGTGAATAATAACACTATCCGTTTAATACACGGCACTCTTAGGGGCTGTCAACGCCGATAGCTAAAAGCTAACCAACTTTTTGCTGCCGGCAATGACATCCCCTAAGTCAACAGAGGGAACCTCTAAGAACTGAGGTTTTTAGAGGTTCCCAACACGAGACAATTAAGAATACAACCAACCGGATTGTACAAATACGGAAGCCGATCAAGCCGAATGTTCACGGCAGTCTCCATAGGTTTCTGCTATATTCCCTGACTGTGTTATGCCTACATAGTCAGGGGCGTACAATCCGGTTTTATTTTAGGGCATTTCTAAAAGCTGAAGTTTTTAGAGATGCCCTATCATAGCTGCTCTACTTTCCAATCTTTAATCGTCCTTGTATCTTCACTGAAGCTAGACCCAATCAGCACAATCTTCTTACCGCTCATCTTATACTTTGCAACGTAGGTATTCTCTTTTATCTGATTGAGTGCATCTTCCGCACTGCCGTTGCCGCTCAGCTTAAACTCGAATATGTACACAGTATCTGCTGTCTGCACTACACAGTCGATCCGTCCGCTAGAGCAATGCTCTTCCGTCTGGACAAACTGCCCCATCAGTGCAAAGACCAGGTACACCGCTGTTTGGTAGTTCTGTTCACGCAGTTTCAGCTCTGTCTTGCTAAAGTTATCGTAGGAAATACCGGCGATAATGGACTGCATCCGTTCCATAAAATCATCTACTTTCCCCTTGCGGATATCCTGTACAAAACGTCCTATCCATACTCCCGCCTGATTAAATGGTACATCGGAATACGCAGGCAGCAGATTCTCCAAAAAACCGTACCGTACTTCATCGTTTGGAAAGCCAAGCCGGTAAAGCCTTAGATCACGTATATACTCTTTAATTGTTAAATAGCCGGACTGGAACAAAATCGGTAACGCGTCTTGCGCTACAGCTCGATACATTTCCAATCCCGATTCGGTCAGTTCAACATTGCCGTCCAAGTCCGGGATAAAATAATACGCTTCTTTGAGGTAATTGACCAAAAACGTCGGCGTTCCCGTGCCGAACCAGTAACTGCCCATATCTTTCGCCTTAAATGCACTCAAAAGACTAAAGGGGTTATACACGCTCTCGCCGGTTTTTGCAAAAAGATAGCCGTCATACTGTTTCTTCAACACAGCGAGGGTTTCACTGCAGCTCAGTTCCTCTGTGCTGCTCAATGTCTCTATTTCAGGGGCAAAGTTCTGCACAAGTTCTTGCTCGGTAATGCCGCAAATACCGGCATAATCTGTCCGCAGGCTTATATCCTCAAGATTATTCAAGTCGCTGAAAATACTGATCTTGCTGAACTTCGTAACTCCGGTGAGAAAGGCAAAGCGGATATATTCATCGCAGGTTTTAATGACGGAGTAGAAAGCCTTGAGTTCGTTTCGGTAGTGTTCATTCAAGGATTCATTTATCCCCATCGTTTGCAGCAAGGGCTTATCGTATTCGTCCACCAGAATCACTACTTGCTTACCGGTTTGCTGGTATGCCTTTTTCAGGAGTTTTTCAAAGCGTGAAGCAAAAAACGGCTGTTCTTCTTTCGGTGTCGAAATACCGTATGCAAACTCTGCTTCAGATAACATAACATGCAGCCGCTCGTTTAAAGCGCCTTCATCTGTATATTTTCCGATATTAAAATCCAGATACAACACCGGATATTCCAGCCATGCACTTCTGTTTTCTTGCAAAGCGAATTCTTCCTCAGCTTTTTCAAGATACAAGCCTTTGAACAGCTCTTTTTGCCCGAGAAAATATGCCGCCAATGTCGAAAGAAAGAGACTTTTACCAAACCGACGCGGACGGCTTAAGAAATACATTCGTCCGCTCGCTACTAATTGAGCAATATACGCTGTTTTGTCTACATAAAGATAGCGGTCATTCCGCAAAACCTTAAAACTCTGTACTCCGATCGATAGCTTCCGTGGAATAGTCATGTTTATAGTATAGCAAGATTGTTCCACTCTGGCAATTTTACTTCAGAATTAATGCACCGCCGCCGGCGCAAAGATTCTTTGTAAAAACGGTACTCAAAATTGATAAACGATACTCAAAATAACATATATAAGGCACCTCTAAAAACTTCCGTTTTTAGAGGTGCCTTATACAATAAAAGCCATCATTCCGCGCAACAAGATCGATGACAAAACTGTTTAAGCCAGATATATTTTATGGCATGATGGGGGATGGAGAGCTTTATAGAATGAATACTACAACGCTGGCAGATTATTCCGATACAAAACCGTCTCAAATCCGTAAAACAGCTGAAACCTATCAGCATGCAGTTGAACAAAGCGATACGGAAGAGGATGAGGAGGCTGATGGAGAGGATGAGGTAGATGCGGAATCTCGCAACAGAACGGAACCGCTGTGTATTGGCTTAAAAAAGCTGCACTACAACATCACTGCCGTACACAATTCAGCCTTGGTGTATGCTGTGAACAGGGTAAGGGTATCGCACAAAGCTTTGAGCAAGCTGTTGACTGGTATGGCAAGGCTGCCGAGCAAGGTTATGCTCCGGCACAAAATAGCCTTGCGGTTATGTATGAAACAGGCAGCGGTGTAGCGCGTGATGCAGAAAAGGCAGTTTACTGGTACCGCAAGGCTGCCGAACAGGGCAATGCACAGGGGCAATATAACCTCGGTAGGATGTATAAAACAGGTACCGGCGTTACTCAAAGCTATGAGCAAGCGTTTCAATGGCTCAGTAAAGCGGCGGCTGCAGGCGATGCCTTGGGTCAATGTATGCTCGGTTCTCTGTATGAAGCGGGTACAGGAGACGATAAGAAAGCCGCTGCGTGGTGCCGTAAAGCTGCAAAACAAGACCTCGCTATTGCGCAATATTACCTTGGCGTGATGTATGAAGCGGGTACCGGTGTTGTGCAAAATTATCAGAAAGCAGCGGCGTGGTATCGTAAAGCAGCAGAACAGGGCAATTCGAAACAGGGAGAACCTATGCGACAAACAAAAACACCGCTCACAGATGAAGAACAAGCAAAGCTTAAACTGCTGAAAATAACAGATGAAAAACTCACAGGAGTAACTGATAAATGTAAGTTGATAGGGAGCCTTGTGATACCGAATAGTGTTACTGAGATTGGTATTTTAGCATTTACAGATATTAATCCCGATGCGCACTTTACCGTTACAAGCGAATCAGTAAAGAACTTGTTAATAGGCTGCCACAGCAATATACGAGATGAGCAGATTACGGTTGAATCGAGAAGATAATGGAGGAAATAATATGGAAGAAGAAAGAGGTAAGCTCAACGAGAAGCTTTCTATGCATCTCAATGCTATCAGCACAGCTCCTTTGGGACCCTTGTTGAGTTTTTTGTATAGCGGAAGTCCGTTACAAGCAGCGATTATGGTTGCCTGTTTAGAACCTGAAAAAGCATCTCTTGCGTTGGCATACATGCCCGAATATATGCAGCGGTCGGTTATCACAGCACTTGCACACGGCATCAGGGTGCCGGCTGATGTGCTGGAACGCATTGCAGCTGATGCTGAAGAAACATTACAGCAAGAGCAGTCGGACGAAATACAGCGTATTTCTGTAAGCTTTATGGAGGACTTTCAAGAGCTTATACCACATCTGAATCGCAGGACAGTCAAATCCATCTTGGAACTTCTCAAAAAAACAGAACCTGAACGCTATGAGGAGGTTCATTCCTCTCTTGTTACGTTTGAAGATATTATGCTGCTTGATGACCGTGATGTGCAAAGACTGTTAAAAGAAGTGCCGTTTCAGCAACTTGCCTCAGCACTTATCTCTGCACCGGAGTCGCTCAAAGAGAAAATAAAACGGAATATGTCAAAACGGATGGCTGCACGGCTTGAAGAAACAATTAAAACACAAGACTGGATGTCCAGCGTAACTAATCCGGAAAAAATACAAGACCGTATTGCCGACACCATTCTCCGGTTAGCGAAGGCAGAAGAAATTATCATTCCGCGCAACAGTGATAGCATTGTTTAGGGCGGTACAAGGAGTGTAATCAGTATGGAAGATATTGAACAAAAAGAAGTTGATCCACAAGCGGCGGAAACACCGTACACAGTTATTGCAGCTTGCAGCAATGAAATAGTGGTTAAGGTTTTAGAGGCGGAAAGTCCGCATACGGCAGCCCTTATTATTGGTTGCTTACCGCTTGAAAAAAAGGCAGCCGTGTTCGAACAGTTACTGCCGCATTGGTCTGAGGATCGGCAAAAAATGCTTATGATGGAGCTTACGCTCGGCACTTCTGAATTAGCGGTTTGTATGGAGCTGATTGCAGCGGACATAGCAGAAAAAATAAAGCGGCTGACAGAAAAGCGGTATATACATATCGGCGGTATTGATTTTATCAGTAAAACGATAAACCTTATGGATATCCCATCGAGAAACGCTGTTTTTTCCCTCCTCAAGGATGCAAATGAGAAGTTATATGAGAACGTAAAAGCAGATACATTCACTTTTGATGATATTGTACGGCTCAGCGACCTTGCAATTCAAAAGATGATGCGTGAAACAGATGCTGTACAACTTTCACGGGCGTTGGTAACTGCGCCTGCTGATGTAAAACACAAAATACTCCAAAATATGTCAAAACGTGCTGCAGCAATGCTGGAAGAAGAGATTGAAAGTATAGACATAGTTGATAACCGGATCGTAGAAGAAGCGCAAGGTTCTATTGTTGATAGTATTCTCCGGTTAGAGAAAGCCGGTGAGATCATCATTCCCAGTGCAAAAGGACGGTAAGGAGTATGGAACAGACAGAAGACTGTAAACTGAAAAACGGACAAGAAACACCGTTTGACTTTATAGAAACGTGCGACACGGAAATGCTGAGTACGGTGTTGCAGCAGGAAAACCCGCTGATCATATCGCTGCTGCTGGGCAGCCTGTCTTCGCACAAGGCGGCTGCTGTTTTGCAGGCACTTCCGGACAGTATACAGCTGCCGGTTATCGAAGACCTTGCATGCGGCAGCTGGGAATCAGCGGATGTGTTGGAGCTTATTGCAGCAGATATTCGGAAAAAAATCGAGCAGCATACTGAAGTGCCGTATATCGAATTAGGCGGTATTGCATTTTTACGCAAGATCGCAAATGGTGGAGATTTCCTATTTGGAAGTCCTATGCCGGCAGAAAATATGCTTGGTTGTTTAAGAGATACCCCCCCCCCCCCCCTGCTGCGTACGCAGCATTACAAGAGCATGTCCTCCTTTTTGAAGATATTGCACAGCTTGATGATTCTTCTATTCAGAAATTGATGCGTGAAGTAAACAGCTGGGAACTCGCAAGGGCACTCAAAACAGCATCTCCTGCATTGATGGGAAAAATACAACGAAACATGTCAGCACGGGCGTTTGCAATGCTAAAAGAAGAAATGGACTATATGCGTCCGATAACCATGAGCGACGTGCGGGAGGCAGAACAGCGGATTATCTGGATACTCCGTCATTTAATAGAAGAAGGTAGTATCGTGCTGCCACATAAACGCAAAGAAAATCTATCAACTATAAAAGAAAATGATATAGGGGAACTGCGCCGAAAAGGGTATTTGTTATAGAAGTTTATTACAGAGGAGGTACAAAATGGTACAGTATACAATGCTCAATGAGAGCGAAAAGGACACGCTTGCTCGAATATGCCGGAAATTGGCAGTCTTAGCCAATAAGAGCCGGCGTATCGGACTGCTTGGTCTGGAAGATGAGTTTGATCCTCTTGTTGCCGAACTCGGCGGCAAGAATGGGAAGTTTACACGGAAGCTGCTGATGTTTGTTATTGACGGACAAGATGCGGAGACAATACGGCACATAGCTGATAACTACACCACATCATCCTGTCAAAATGAGTTTGAAGTCTTATGCTTTACGCTGATAAAAACCGGCGTGTGCGCAATTCAAGCAGGAACCCATCCGGACACACTCGCGGAAATACTAATCAGCTACATCGGCTTTGACGGCGAAGAGGACTTTAGGCAAAGGACAGGCTTTGTAGAAAAATAAGTTTTCACGTTAGTCCGCCATCCCTGACGGTTCTGATAGTCATTACTGTATAAAGACGTAATTTTAAACTCGCTATCAGCTGTACTGATGGGGATGTCATAAGTAACCAACTTTTTGCCGCTGGCAATGACATCCCCTCGTCGCCCTGTTCGGTGAAGTTATCGAACAGGGCTATTCATTTTACGATTAAAAGCGATAATAGCGAGCATGAAAATCACGATTGTATATCCTATTACGACAACTAAATGAGGAAGAATCTGACTGAAATTACCGCTTAAACTTATCCGTATTGCTGCAGTACTATGATAGAACGGCAAAATATATGTGATTGTTTTGAAAAAGCCGCCTATCAAATCAACCGGAATAAAAACACCGGACAGCCACCCTGCAATATTGGTTAATAATGCCCCGCAAACACCACTGACCGCTTTCTCATTCAAAAGGCTGCCGAACAATAAACCTGTACCGACAAAAAACAATGAAGTTACGGCTGCCATCATAATCGCAAAAAAGATATTGATACTTATCTCAAGTCCAAAAGCTCCTGCCGCCAATAAGGTTATTGCTGCTTGTACGATTGTCATAACGATCATCGGTAACGTATAACCTAAAATAAAATCCGCCGCAGTCATAGGAGAGGTAAACAATCGCATTAAGAAAGAAGATGCGCGGTCTTTTGATAGCAACATACCTGCAAATAATGCCATAAATACGCTGCCGAACATTGCCAAGCCCGGTGCGAGATTTTGTATTTGGAACATCGTATTTTTCGCTTCGGGTGGAATAGCGGAATTGATAATAGACAACAATACTAACAGCACAAGCGGAAAGCCGAGACTAAAAAAGAGATTAACGAGATCACGCAAAATCTCTTTTATATTCCGTTTTGCAAATAGAACCATTCTCATAATGCACCTCCTAAAAGCGCAACAAAGGCATCCTCTAATTTAGAAGTCCCCGTTTGTGCCGTTAATTCCGTTACGGTTCCCACAGCCGTTAATTGTCCTTTTGCCATTATTCCCACGCGGTCCGATAAATGTTCGACCTCATCCATATAATGGGTTGTAAGAATTATCGTAACTTTTCCTTTTAATGCTTTGATGGAAGCCCATAGTTCACGGCACGCCAAGACATCAAGTCCTAAAGTAGGTTCATCCAGAAACAAAATTTTGGGTTCTGAAATCAGAGCCATAGCGATAGAAAGACGGCGTTGCATTCCTCCCGATAAATTTTTGGCTTTCTTATGCAATTCATATTCCAAACTGAATGTGTGTGTTATTTCACGGGCGTTGTTATATGCCGTTTTGCGATCTTGTCCATATATTCCTGCAATAAGTTCCAAATTTTCTAACACGGATAAATTTGTAGCCACCGCCGTTTCCTGCGGCGAGATATTGATTTTTTCTTTTATTGCATGAGGATTTGAGATAATGCTGTCGCCAAGCAGAAAAGCATCCCCGCTTGTGGGTTGGATCAAACAAGATCACATTTTAATCGTTGTCGTTTTCCCTGCACCATTTACGCCAAGCAGGGCAAATAATTCGCCTTGCACAATGGTCAAATTAAGATTATGTACGGCAACTATATCTCCGTATTTTTTTGTAAGCTCTTTAATGACGATAGCATTCATTCTTTGTCCTCCTCTGGAGCATTTTGATTGAAAATAGTTTCCATCAAATGCGCAAACGCATTTTTAGGCGGAATGGCGATTCCCCTATTTATATCTGCAAGAACGATTAACGTATCGCCGGGTTTAATGTTGAAAACATTACGGGCTTCTTTCGGTATAACAAACTGCCCCTTTTCTCCAACCTTAACAGTCCAAGCGTACTTTCCCTCCGGCTGCTTCATTTTTCTACCTCCCATAATAAGATAAACAGTGAAGCTGAATTTCTGCCGAACTGTTTATCAAACATCCTTATTTCAGGTATGATTAGTATGATTTGTATAACAAAAATCACTTTTATTGTCAAGAAGTCGCAGAAAAAATCAAAAAAGCACTTGATAAAACACTCTTTATCTACAGCGTCCGGCATCTATAAAACTGAACTAAAGTTATGGTATAATTAATAGCCGCTGAAATAAATGAGAATGTGTGGAGGTAATGACAGTATGCTTCATTTTGAAAAAATAAATAGAAAAAATGTATGGGAAATAACTAAATTGCATGTATCAGAGTCACAAAAAAGATTTGTTGCCGCAAATGAAGCAAGTATCGTTGAAACATACATCTCCATTACGGCAAATGGATTCGCATTTCCGTTCGGCATCTATGACGGCGAAATTCCTGTTGGGTTTATTATGATTGGCTATGATGTAGATGATGATTGGGAGAACGCACCTCATATAGCAAGAGGAAACTATAACCTTTGGCGCTTAATGATTGATCAGAAGTATCAGAAGAAAGGATTTGGAACGGAAGCTCTTGTTCTTGGTTTGAATTTCATTAAATCTTTTCCTTGCGGTAAGGCAGAGTATTGCTGGCTGTCTTATGAACCTGAAAATGAAGTGGCTCGTAAATTATATCATTCATTCGGTTTTACTGAAACCGGAGAAATGGATGGAAATGAGATTATTGCAATACTGAAACTTTGAGATAGGTGAATAAATTCCAAAGATGTAACTTGCAACGTTTTTAACAAGTCATTGGTATAAAAAGACTTGTTAAAGATGTATAACCGACTGCACTATCTCACTATCAAGCTGCCGACTGCTTATTCGTGCGGTTTAATACCCTACCCCGACACTCTGCACCCGGGTGGTTGATTACCGCAGCTTTAAACCGTCTTTGAGAGCCTCTCCGACACGCTCCGATACTTTGTAATATCCGTGTGTATAGGGATCAAACGCTATAGCATTTACTAAAGACATATCGAGCTTTCCATTCGGCATAACGCTTTCGTCGGCAGTTACGTTTACAACCTTGCCGATAACCCCGCAGCCGTATGTACTATTCTGATACTCAATAAATTCACACTCCAGACAAATCGGAAATTCGTTTATAACCGGAGCATTGACAGTTTCCGCTTTGCTTGTGGTAAGACCTGCTTTTTCCAGTTTATTAGGAATCTCCTTACCGGATGCAATACCAAAGTAGTCGGCTTCAAGTACATGTGCAGCATCGGCAATGCTCACGGTAAAAGCTCCTCGAGCCTTGATATTTTGCACGGTCTTATGTGTTTCCGTTAAATTGAGTGCTACAATGTTACGATCCTGCATAGTTCCCCACGCAGCATTCATAACATTTACGCTTCCGTCATCGTTATAAGTAGCAACCATGAGTACGGGCATCGGGAAAATCCCGTCAGTAATGTTCACTTTCTTTCTCATAAACGCCTCCTGTTGCGGATATATATTGAGCAATGAGGAGTCTCTAAAAATCTACACAAGTCTTTAGAGATGTCCAATCTACTGTAAATGTACAGTATATCGGGTGGGGGAAAAAAAACAAGTGTACTCTCTGCATTCAAGGCATACTACTATTAACCATTCCGGTTACTGTATATTTCTGTTATACTATGTTACCGGCAACCGATTATTCACACGCTACTCTGATAAGCTTGACGAACAGAAAAAGGAAAAAATCGCAAGAAAAACATTATCAGCGGTGAGTAGCTTTTTGGAACAGGAGGCGGGAACATGCTGTGGACGTTTTTTGCATTCTTATCCGCTGTGTTTGCGGCACTCACTTCTATTCTGGCAAAAGCCGGAATTGAAGGGATAAACTCAAATTTAGCAACAGCGATAAGAACTACTGTTGTGTTAGTAATGGCGTGGGGTATGGTTTTTATTACCGATACGCAACACGGGATTATGGACATCAGCAAAAAGAGCTGGATATTTCTTATTCTTTCAGGACTGACAACAGGTGCTTCATGGCTGTGTTATTACAAAGCATTGCAAATCGGCGAAGCATCAAAAGTCGTTTCTATCGATAAATTAAGCATAGTGATTACAGTGATTTTAGCGGTGATCTTTCTCCATGAAAACGTCAATGCAAAATCGATAATCGGTTCACTGCTGATTACGGCAGGTACGCTTTGTATGGTACTATAAAAACACAAGCTTCATACGGTGTGTGCAAGTATGAAACTGTTTTCGCAAAAATAAAACACCGGATACAGCGTAGGTATAATGCCTAATCAAAACAATTCCGGCTGTGCAGGTGTATTTTTCCCGGCATCCTCAAAAGCTGACAGATACGCAAATATCGTATCGGGATTGGTTTCTATCCCATGTTCTTTACATCGCGTGCGAAAGATGCTCATCAAGCGTGCATTGTGCGGGCTCATAACGGAATAACTATTTCCGTCGTGCTGCATTCGTGCGCGAAAAGCGCACACGTTAATAAGCGATGTTTGCGCTTGCGCAAACTCGCCGTGTTTTTCGGCCGCGCCATCTGAGCGGCTGAAAATAAACCTTCCGTTCTTAGCTGATAAAATTCCTTTTGCTTGTACAAAGTGCATGTGTTTTATCGGTGCCTCAGGCTTTATAAACTATACTTTGACTTTAGGTCTGCAACAACGTCATCGGCATCAGCAACACGACCTTCTTTTACATCCAGCTCCGCAACTTTAAGATTATCATACAGATGCTTATATTTTTTCAATGCTTTTTTAATATCCTTTATCGCCCAATCGTAATGGCTCGATGTTGCTGAAACACAGTAGCGGCCAAGTGTCGTCGCGCCCGTCCAATTAAAGTGCTTTTTCGAAAAAAGCTCATCATTGGAAAAAGTATTGATGAGTTTCATAACTTCTTTATGCGTTTTTTTAAGCATTTTTTCGGCATCAGCGTATGGAGTGTTTTGATGCTTTTTCCAAAACTCGATATTCATTTGCGGATAGGTTTTCCAGTTGTAAGGCTTCGGTAAAAAGGCTGCCGGTTTATCCTGCGTGTTTGACTGTATCCAATTCAGCAAAAGACAGTGCCATTCATAGAGGTGAACCAACACATCGCGTACATTTTTATCGCGCTCATTCGGAAGAATATCAGCACTCTTTTCTTCATCTGTCATATCATCAATTAAGCTCCACAGTTTTGTAAACTGTTCATTGGAGACAGAAATTAAGTCTGATTTGGTTGCAGGGCGCGGCATAGGGTACTCCTTATCAAAATATATCGACTCATTATAGCACATTAACCTGTTTACCCAAAAATCTGTCCCGGCAGCTTTAGCTTCTCTTTGTATGGAAAGCCCGCTTCATATACAGCGAAGTCATCCGGATATTTATCGCAAACCGCATAGCCACTCGGTGTAGTATATTCTCCGGTAATACCGGTCAGATAGTTGGGAATTAATTCCTTGCAGAGAAAGAATGAGACATCCGATTCCTCCGGCAGCCCGTGATATCTGATGCCGTATGCACTCGCGTAGGTAAATCCGCTCTTGCCGTAAAAATCGATATTACCTTCAAAGCATACCGCACCGCAGCCGAGTGCTTTTGCTTTATCAAGGGAATAGTCCAGCAGTATTTTTCCGTAGCCTTGCCGTCTTAGCTCCGGGATAATACAAATCGGTCCCATCGTCATAATCGGAACCGTACGCCCGTCATCTGTTTTGATCATCGCCCTGATAAAAATATTTTGTCCGATAAGCTTACCGTCTTTTTCCATCACAAAAGCAAGCTCGTGAACAAATGCCGGATCATTTCGCAGCTGCTTGAGAATATAATGTTCCTGACACCCCGGACGGAACACATTCCAAAAACTTTCGCGTACAAGGTTTTCAACTTCATGGTATTCTTCTTTTCTTTCCAAACGGATGACATAGCCGTTTTTATTCATTGCTGTTTCCATTCCTTTAGAGTTCATATAGGGAACCTCTAAAAACTTCCGTTTTTAGAGGTGAGCTTTGCTCACCGGTTTTCCTTAGATTTATTTGCGACGTATTTTTTATAAATTATTACAGTATAAAAATTTATAAAAAATACTCGTCGGGCATTTGCAAAAACTAACCGAGTTTTTGCAAATGCCCTATACTTAGTATATGTATAAGGACGCATATCAGCAAGCAGTTAAGCCGGTCATGCTGCACGGAACAGCGGGGCGGCGTATCGGATGAAGCTTCCGTGATTACCGCATTCTTTTTCGGTTAGATTTAACGTGAGCCAATGCGTATACTTGACTATCGGTTTATACATTGTATATACTTTACGATACAGAGGTATAGTATGCAGACTATCGTACAGAAATGGGGTAACAGTTTAGGTTTTAGAATTCCTTCGCTTTGGGCTAAGGATAACGATATAAAAAGCGGCAGCACTGTTGAGGTGCTTATAGAAAAAGGCAAAATCGTTATTTTTCCTCAAAAAAAATCTCTTGATGATATGCTGGCTTTAGTAACTGAAGAGAACATGCATTCGGAAGTTTCTACCGGATATGCTGTCGGTAAAGAAGAATGGTAAATTCAAATTATGTTCCTGAAAAAGGAGATTTAGTCTGGCTTAATTTTGATCCGCAGACAGGACATGAGCAGAAAGGCCGCTGCCCTGCAATATGTATTTCTCATAAAAGCTATAATCAAAAAATCGGACTTGCCTTATTCTGCCCAATTACGAGCCATATAAAGGGGTATCCATTTGAGATAGTATTGGATAGCCATTCAATCAGTGGATGCATATTAAGTGATCAGATTAAAAATCTTGACTGGAAACAAAGAAATTGTGTTTTCATAGAAAAAGCGGCAGATGAAGAAATTGATACTGTTGTTGATAATATAAAATTGATGATTGAATGAGACCTATACATCTCTGAGAAAATAAGAATGATCATTATTGCATATCAGCTATTGTAATTACACATTACCAATTAAACATCCCCTCTTGACTTAAACCGAACTTTACCATGTATACAGGATGTGTTCAGGAGGACACTATGTTAGGAAATTTCACGTACTCAAACCCGACGAAATTGTACTTTGGTAAAGACGCGCTTGAAGGACTGCGCAAAGAACTGCCCCATTACGGGAAGAATGTGCTGCTGATATACGGAGGCGGCTCGATCAAAAAGACCGGCGTTTATGATGCGGTTATGAGCGCGTTAAACGATACCGGTAAAACCGTTACTGAGCTGAGCGGTGTTATGCCGAACCCGACGCTCGAAAAACTCTACGAAGGAGCTGCTCTGGCAAAAAAGAGCAGTGCGGATTTTATCCTTGCGGTAGGCGGAGGCTCCGTGTGCGATTATGCAAAGGCGGTATCCGTTTCTGCACATTGTACGGAAAACCCGTGGGAAAAATACTTTATCAATATGAAACCGGTAGATAATGCGATCATCCCTGTCGGCACGGTTTTGACGATGGTCGGTACCGGCTCCGAAATGAACGGCGGTTCGGTTATTACCAATCACAAGATACAGCGGAAAATCGGACGGGTATTCGGAGAGGATGTGTTTCCTAAGTTTTCTATTTTGAACCCTGAGTTTACCTACACGGTACCGTACTACCAGATGACCGCCGGATTTTTTCGATATTATGTCGCATATCCTCGAACAATATTTTTCGGGCGAGGACGACAACACCTCCGACTATATAATGGAAGGATTATTGCGCTCGCTCATCCACAGCAGCCGGATCGCGGTAAAAGCCCCGAAAAACTACGAAGCCCGCAGTAATATCATGTGGATTGCAACATGGGCACTCAATACATTGGTTGCAAAGGGCAAGTCAACCGATTGGATGGTGCATATAATCGGGCAATCAGTCGGCGCATTCACCGATGCCACCCACGGTATGACGCTTTCCGCAGTTTCGCTCGCGTATTACCGGCACATTATGCCGAATGCGTTGCATAAATTTGCACGCTATGCTCAGGCTGTTTGGAACGTAAGCCCTGCCAGTAAATCCGATACGGAAATTGCAGAAGCCGGTCTTGCCGAAATGAAAAAGTGGATGGAAGAACTCAAGCTCGTATTAAGCTTAAAGGAACTCGGCGTTACGGAGGATATGTTCGAAGGCATCGCTGACGGAACCTTCATCCTAAAAGGCGGATACAAAATTTTAACGCATGACGAAATCGTGCAGATATTGAAAGAGAGTATGTAGACCATGGTGAAAAAAACGATAACGATTATGCTCTGTGCGGTGCTCTGTATTACTGCTGCTTGTGCACTTGGTGCAGGCGGCAGCAAAAATCCCCAAACTTCAAACACGACAACAGGAACGGATGCCATGAAAATAACAATAACGGTAAACGGCAAAACACTGACCGCTTCTTTGTATGACAATTCTTCTACCCGCGCGTTGATTGCATTGCTGCAAAAAGGTGCGGTTAGCATCGACATGCACGATTACGGCAAATTTGAAAAAGTCGGCGAGCTTCCGGAGAGTCTTCCGCGTAATGATAAGCAGACCAGCACCGATGCAGGCGATCTGATTTTGTATCAGGGGAAATCATTTGTGATTTATTACGATAAAAACTCGTGGAATTTTACGCCGCTCGGAAAACTAGAGGGCATAACGAAAGCCGAACTGAAAGCTCTGCTCGGAACAGGAAACGTTACGGCCATACTCAAGAACGCGGAGTAACCGCACACGCTGTTTCCGTATCGAGGCAAGCAGTCACTCTCTTGAGAAAGTAAGAAACCTATGATAGGCTTAGTGAACCTTTTGATATGAGAGAGGCTTATCCTATGATATTTATCTATTATCCCAAATGCACAACATGTATGAAAGCAAAAAAATGGCTTGACGATCATCATATTGATTATACCGAACGGCATATTAAAGATGATCACCCATCTGCAGCTGAATTAAAAACATGGCATCTGCAAAGTGGACTGCCGCTTAAAAAGTTTTTTAACACAAGCGGATTGCTGTATAAAAGTTTACAGCTTAAAGATAAACTTCCCAATATGACAGATGATGAAATGTATAGCATTTTATCATCGGATGGTATGCTTGTGAAACGGCCTTTGATTATTACGCAAGATATAATTCTTATCGGTTTTAAAGAAAAAGAATGGGCAGAAAAGCTTTACCCTTGTTGCAGCTGGTGTTCCGGCAAAAGTGATTAGACAGCTGGAAAATGATGTTGAAGAAGAGCCGCTTATAGCGGGCAAGTTGCGCTGCTCGAAAGTTGAGGTGATAGATTTTATGGAATTTAGGGACGCAAAACCACAGGATTATGAAGGAATTGTTCACTGTATTTATCATGGATTTGAACATCATTTTAAACATTTTAAGACAAGTGAAATCTCAATAAAAAAATTGTTGTTGGAAGTATTACGGTTAGGTCAATTTAAAGTTGTTTTAGACAACGAACAAGTGATAGCATGTTGTGGTATTGGAGAAGGCGGAAATCGACTTTACAAGAAAGATAAAAATATTTTTCGTCAAGAATTTGGATTTATCAAAGGGACAATTATGGGGATACCACTTTATCAGATTTTAGGGAAACCGTATAAAGTGGATTCCGATTGCGGATATTTTGAGTTTGTAACGATATTGGATAGTTATCGTGGTCAAGGTATTATGAAGCAGTTCTTAAACTGGATTATTGAAAGAAAAGAATACCCTTGCTTTATGCTTGATGTAGCAAATAACAATAACGTCGCGATTGAACTTTATAAAAGTTTAGGATTTGTAGAAACTCATCGAGTAAAAGAAAAGTTTGCAAAACAAGCAGGATTCGAATATACGATATTTATGAAATTAATGTGATATTTTAGCTTGTTATATGGATGTATGGAATGAATAATTATGGCATCGAGTAAAGCATATTTGGATTTTATTTTGGATCAGCTATCGGAGTTGGAAGACATACGCTACAGGGCGATGATGGGTGAGTTTATCATCTACTATCGGGGTAAAATTGTCGGCGGTATCTACGATGACCGCTTGCTCGTAAAAGCTATCCCGTCGGCGATTGCATACATGCCGAATGCTGCTCGCGAATTGCCGTATGAAGGCACAAAAGAAATGCTTTTGGTAGAGGAAGTTGATGATAAAGCGTTTATGGCCGGTTTATTTAATACGATGTACGATGATTTGCCCGCCCCGAAACCGAAGGTATAACTTCGGCAGCCAAATGGTCTGCCTCATTAACCGATGCCTCACGCAAACTCACGTATTGACGTGCGCGCGTTCCGCGCACCGATGCAACAGTCTTCAGAAACTGATGTTTCTTCAACTGTTGCATTTTAAGGAAGAAAACAAAATGAAGAAATAAATATGGTGTATCGCAGTACGCCGGACGATATCCGCAAAGATGAGGAAGATCTACAGATTATGTGTAGATTTAGTAGAAATATAGAGAGGCTTTTAAAATTCATCGAACGCTTTACTACAATGCAGAGGATGGACGAAGATGGTTAGATATGAAACTCTTCCTAGGAATAAAGCTATCCGTAAAAATAACTAAAACTTTGGCATCAGATTTTATTAAATAACTTCGTTAGCAAACTATAATTTGTAACGGTACTTTTGTTTCTAAAGCTAAATGTCATTTTCCCAGCAGTCTTACGTGAAGTATAATAACAGCCATTAATAATTTTATTATTCAAAGTTAAAGTACAAAAGCCTGAATGTAACGGATTTATTATTTTGTTATCCGGCGAATCCTCGGTAGAATATTCATAAGTCAACTGATATGTTCCATTGTAATTATCAATATAGGCGCTTCTACTAACACTTATCCTTTCATCTGTAACCAACCATACATGAAGCGTAAAAGCATTGGGCTGTTTGATTACAAGATAGGCATCTTTACTTCGTTTTTCTCCTTTCCATGTGTAATCAAGTACTCCTTTCCATGCTCCTTCCAAGTAAATATTGGTATCAAATAATAAATGAATAATTTTATCTATTATGGGAATCTTCCATAAAAATACACACGATAATCCTATGAATGCAGAAAGAAGAAAAGCAGGTCCTGTTGCGTCATTTAATATTAGATGAATATTATCAGGTAATTTATCCAATGGAAGCACTTGCCAAAAAAATTGGCATAGTGCAAAACAAATAGGCATAACAATAGCAAGTTTCAATATTTTCTGCATCAGGACACCTTTATCCCAGATATTATATCGTAATAATCTGAAATGAAATCATTTCGATTATAATGCAGAAAAACTCTATTAGGTCAAATTTCGAGTTTTGTAAAAAGCGCCAAATCAGGAAGAAACCAT
>JBQMYN010000005.1:0-59809 GCA_052173475.1 Treponema sp. | reverse complement strand
TTTACTTTTACAAACTCAATTCCCTGTTGTTCAATTTTTTCATATTCTATTTTTAGTAAATCTTTTTGCGATTGTTCCAAAGATGATATTTCCGATTCAGCAACAGGAAGTTTTTCCACCTTAAACTTCACGATTTAAATATACCATTTATTTTGATTTTGTCAACAATTTCAATTAAATATATAAAAAAGACGGGTATAACTCGCTTTTTTATTCCTCTTTTCGAATATTTTCAACTCTTTATCTATCCATTTTTACCAGTATCAAGACATAATTGAACTTCTTTTTTTCTTCTTTTCATAAATTCTACCAGTTCAACAAACTACAGTTAAACTGTATTTATCGGCACTTTTTACTAATTGATAATTCCATTTTCATTGATTAATATTTTCATTAAGCATAAATCCATTGTATACTTGCATTCTAACGCTCTGCGTTGTGCACATAACGGGCGGCGGATAGGCTGCAAGAAGCGAGAAAGCCGAAAGGCTTTTGAGCTTCGCCGTCAGCTTAATCCGCATGTTGGACGGCGCTGTGCGCCGGACGACAGGCGGAGTTCCGCCGCCCGTTGTACGGACGCGCAGCGTCCGTACAACATTCGCTTAACCTGCATTTGTGCCTTTGCCGATGCGCACAGCGGCGGCAAAGTTGGCGCGAAAGTTGCATAAAAACGGACACGGATGTCCGTGGGATAAGCAGTAGCGAGTTTTCGTAGGGAAACTCGTCCATTAAGAATGAACACGGATGTTCATTCTTAATGAGGCGACCGCCCAAGCAACTTTTGTGACAAAACAAATGTCAGCGTTGAAGCGGGTGTTATGTGATTTCTTATTTTAAGTCTTCATAATGAGTCCACATTCTTATTATCTTGACAGCTCCTTCATATTCCATATTTTCAAAAGTAATATGTTCATTATAAACTTGATATACAAATCGATGCTGTATATTTATCCGTCTTGAATACAATCCTGTTAAATTTCCAACCAACGCTTCAAATGGCGGAGGATTTTGAAAAGGATTATTTTTTACAATTTCGATTAATTTCTTTGCCTTTTTATCCAGTCTAGCTGCTTTTAAATCGGCAATATCTTTTATTGCCTGCTTTTCATAAACTATTCTAAACATCATTTACCAATTAACATCGTTTTCAGATATACAATGCTCCAAAGAAGTCTCCATACCTTTTTTTAATGAATCATACAGTCCGGAAACAGAATTCAAATACAATGTTTTTTGAATAGCATTCCAGTCATCTTCTCCAATAAGAACAGCATTTTTTCCTTTACTGTTAGTTAGCGTAATTGGTTCTGAATTAAGATTTACATTAGCAATCAATTGAAAAAGATGTGCTCTTGCCTGCGTTACATTTATTGCATTCATACAGTACCTCTCATATACAATATAACGTACGCTTTTACGTACGTCAATATTCAATATTACTTATCTATGACTGTAATAATATGGAAAGCATTTTTACTTTCAATAATTTCATAGATTTTATCTTTAAGAAAAGATGGTCTTATATTTGCTGTCTTAATTTCATTTAATGGTATCCATCTTAAAAATTCTTTTTCGCCATCTGCATTTATAGAATTCTCATTCAATTTTTTAGAGCCTTTGCTTTTCATGAAAAAATATAATTCAAGACAATGACAGTTTTTATTATCATGTCTGCCATGTCCTTTAAAAAAGTTCTCACAAATTACAGAAAGATGGTCAATCTCGTATTCAATCCCCGTTTCTTCAAGAACTTCTCTCTTTACACATGATTCAGAAGTTTCATTTATATGAACATCGCCGCCGATTGTGTATAGATAATTAAAGCTTTTATTTTCTGCAAAAAGAATACAACTATCTTCAATAATAATTGCTCCAGTTCTATATCTGAACCAGTTATTTTCATTAGTAAAACAACAATCTACTTCCATTATTTTTCCCCCTGCTACGCCCTGTGTAGTCCACCTAACGGGGCGGCGGATAAGCTGCAAGAAGCGAGAAAGCCGTAGGCTTTTGAGCTTCGCCGTCAGCTTAATCCGCATGTTGGACGGCGCTGTGCGCCGGACGACAGGCGGATGTTCCGCCGCCCCGTTGAACGGACGCGCAGCGTCCGTTCAACTATCATTATACCTATCCACACAAAGCTTGCTCTTATACTTTATCTGCTTTTTCAGCCTTATCCTTCCGCCTCCGTTTCCGTAGATGCAGTATGATGATAATTGCAGCTACGCCCAACGCGATAAATACCCAGCCGTACAGCAGTGCGATACAGACTGCGGCAAATGCCCTGACTCCGCCTTTTATTGCATCCCATACCGGTGCAAAAACTGAATCTGCTACTGCCGTATTTTCTACCGCTTGATACATACTGATATGCAGCGTGCTGAAATTGATGGCATTTTTTAAATAGCACAGCCTGCCTTCTATCGACTCTATATCAGACCGTAAATCCTGTAGTTGATTTTGAATGTCGAGAATATCCTTAATTGTTTTTGCTTGGTTAAGCAGCCGGATGTACCCTTGTTCCGTTTCTTTTTTTACGGCGAGCCGCGCGGTACTATCAATAAATTCTTCCGTTACATCCTGCACGGTAACGGACTTTTCATCAATTTTTTTTATGCTGCCCGGCAGCTCTGACAGTTCCGTGAGGAATGCATCAAAATGAGCTTTTGGTATTCTAACAGTGATATTCTGATATATCCGCGAAGAGCTTGTGTGCTCATCTTCTTGGCTGATGTATGCGCCGTATTTTTGAACCAGCGATTCGATATGCTGCCGTGTTTCCGCGATGTTGAATGTTTCAAAAGCGATCGAGCCTTCTTTTATGAGCTGCCGTTCGATGATTTCAGCGGTACTTGCAGACTGAGCAGTGTCTACGGCATCCATCGTGTCAGCATATTCCGCACCGAGGGCTTTGGCTTCAGACAAGCTGTTTGGTGCAGCTTCCGTGTACTGTACAGAGGCAGCCCGTTTCTGGCGATTTAAACCGGAAGCACTTTTAGCGCAGGATGTGAAAGCTACGGCTCCGGTAAGCACTATAAAAAATGATAGAAGAATGCAATGCCGATTCATACAATGGTGCTCCTTTTTGCTTCGTATTGATTGGTAATGTCTGCCGTAAAAATCAATTGAGGATCCGTATCCTTGAAGCGGATAGTCTGCTAGTTCAGTTATACGACCAGTAATACTACGAGTGAGTTCATTAAGTTTTTTCATTTCACTGGCAACATTCTTGCTATTCTTCAGCATTTCTTCCGAATGTGTTTGAACCGTATCGGTTACTTTTTGGATATTTTTGATTGCTGTGAGAATTTCACTACCGCCCTGTTCCTGATGATGCATTGCTGCCATTACCTGCGTACTCATCATTTTTACTTGCTCTGATAACGAAAAAATGCTATTAAATTTTTCTTCAATTGTTTTTGAAAATTTTGATAGCATTTCAATCTCATCAATGAAAATCTTTAGTGTAGTAGTAATTGTTTTTCCTTGTACGTTTGATTCTTCCGCTAATTTACGAATTTCATCGGCAACTACTGCAAATCCTTTACCGGCTTCTCCGGCATGAGCAGCTTCTATTGCTGCATTCATCGCGAGCAAATTTGTTTGGCTTGCAATATGCTGAATAACACCGGATGCTTCAAGAATACTGCCGGATTCTTCAGTAATTTTTTGAGTAACTGCATTTGAATTGATAATTGTGTCTTTTCCGTCGACAGTTGCCGATGCGAGCGTTTTAATTACCTGATCAGTATTTTCTAGGGTCTGTGTGATAGCGGTAATATCAGATGTCATCTGCTCAATCGCGAGTGAAGAAGCTTCTACACTGCTGCTTTGTATATCAATGCTGCTGCTTAAATGTTCAATTTTCTCTATCATCGCCGTAATTGTCGCTGCTGTTTCATTTACACCTGCTTCTTGCGTACACGCTTGATTTTTTATTTCTCTAATATGCCTATCCATTTGTCTGATAGTGTTTGCAACAGCAGTCATATTGTCAGCAAGATTATTTCCTACAGTTTGCATACTATCGAGACCACAGTTCATGCGCCGGATGGTATGCTCAATTTTTTCGATGACTTTATTAAAGTATTTTGAAAGCAGCATAATTTCATCTCGCCCCGTTACTGGCAGCCTTACAGTAAGGTCTCCATCTCCTTCAGAAATATTCTTTAGTGCCGCTACTGCAATGGTAATCGAGCGGACTATCTTACCGGCAACAAAAAAACTAATAGCAATGCTGAGTACAATAATAAGAGTGCCGATAATCACTATGTTCTTAAAAGTTGCATAGAAGGGAGCTAATATTTCATTCGTTTCTACGAATAAGGCGAGTTTCCAATTAAAATGTGGAACAGAATAGACATGTACTGTCCAATATTTGTCATTCATTTTAATTATAATAGAATCTTTTGAAACAGTATTGAGACGGCTATAATCCTCAATGCCCGAATCCTGCAATTTCTTAAAAGTAAGGTCAGTATGCAGCGAATCGGCTAAAATAGTGTCGTCATCTTGAAATAATACCGCATGACCGGATTTTCCTACTTTTATCTTGTTGATACTGGCGGTTAGATAGTTTAAACTTACCTCAATACCTGTACACCCTATTGGTTCGTTATTTTGAGAAAAAACCTGTTTTGAAAAGCAAACAACAGCTTCTCCTATGGTTGATTGATACGCGGGTGTTATGATGATGTCCCCGTATGCGGCAGATGCCTTTTGATACCATGACCGCTGCCGCGGATCGAATCCAGCAGGCATACTGCCTTCCCAAGAAATAGTACTTCCTCCTCATTTTGTACCGACAAAAACTTCTGAAAAATCAGGATAGCTTTTCTGAATATGCTGAAAAAACTGTACAAGCTGCTGCTCAAGTGGAGATTTTTCTAAATCTTTAACGACGACAGTATGTGTTTCGGTACTATAGTTATGCAATGAGTCATCCGCTTGCTTAACGAGCGGATAATTTGCCAGCATCTGTAGTGTATTTTCTTTGTTGTCAGCAAAAATAGTAATTGTTTCGTTTTATAGTAAAAAACTGCTGTGTTATAAACTGCTCAAACTGCATCTTATTCCGTTTATATAATTGAAAACCTATAGCTGTTCCCACTGATACACTAAGAGCTATCACAATAGTAATAATGGTAAGAATAAATTTTATGCGGATTGAGAATAGAGATGTTGACGTTTTTTTATCATTCAGTCTAGCATTTTTTTGCATTATAATAAATTCCTTTTAATACATACAGGGAACGGAGCTGTCCAAAAACTGAAAGCCTATCGGCTTTTTCTGTAAGGAAACGATTTAGATGCTATTGGGCACCTCTAAAAACTTCCGTTTTTAGAGGTGCGCTTTGCTCACCGGTTTTCCTTAAGCTTTATTTGCGATGTTTTTCGATAAGTCATAACAATTAAAAGACTTATCGAAAAACTCGTTATCAGCTGTGCTGATGGAGCACCTCTAAAAATCTAACCGAGTTTTTAGAGATATCCTATTAGCTCTGCTGATGCCGCCGGTATTGACATACCCGTTCCCGCTAAAATTTATTACCTATTATATTATAGATTATTGCAGAATAAGTAGAGTGAGGATAGAGATTAAAAAACATAAAAAGTGCATATATTCCCAGCCATTCTTTTTTCAATGAGCGATATATCTTTATAGGGAACCTCTAAAAATTTATACCTGAGTTTTTAGAGATACCCTTCACAGATAAAGAGCAGTAGGGAAAGAGAATGACATTCGCGTTCCCTACTGCAAGGAGGCTACTATGCATAATTTGAATTCATTGATTATTGAGGGAAATGTAGTGCGGGATCCTGTAATTAGAGCCACTTCAAAAGGAACTCAGCTGTGCCTTTTTTCTATTGCGTCAAACCGGTTTTTCCGCCAAGACGAAAAGAATTCACAGGAAACTTCGTTTTTTGATGTTGAAACATGGTCTAGTTTAGCTGAGCTATGCGGAGAAAACTGTAAAAAAGGCAGAGGAGTCAGGGTTGTCGGACGACTCAAGCAAGATCGCTGGGTTGGGACAGATGGGAAGCATTATAGCAAAGTTAAGGTTGTTGCTGAACATATTGAGTTCAAGCCGCAGTTTAAAAATAACAGTAAAGCTGAAGCCGAAATTCCTGCATTTTAGGAGGTATTGGGCATCTCTAAAACTCGGTCAGCTTTTAGAGGTGCCCTATTGTTTATTATAAAGCGGTAAGGAACGTAAAAATGGCGGAGCTTTCGGTTTTCTTGTGCTGGACCTGTTCGTAAACGGAATATTCCGAACAGGTCTATTGTCAGGGCAACCGGAACGTTTGAGCCGTCTAAACCGCCTACCGCTTTTTTCTGATAAAAGCCGTATTACCCCTGTAGAAACTGAATAATCCGCTGTGCAACGGTTTCCCGATCGCAGTCGTCAGTAACAATATGGCTGCTTTCTTCCAATATAAGATATTCATTCGGTGCACGTAAGAGGCGGTCTATCAATGCTTTTTCGCTAAACGGTACTGACTTATCCGCTTTAGATAAAATAGTTAGTGTTTTTGAGTGTATCTCTGGTAAGCGGCGGATTGCCATTTTCTGTAAGGTATATAAGTCAGCGGCTTTCCCGACATAATTATACTCACAATAGTCTTTTACGTGTGCATAGTATTCAGGTTCAGAATAAAAAGGCTTTCCGTCTGCCTTTATCGTTTTTACAAAATAACGCAAATAAGGGGTAAGTTTAATTCGGCTATCTGAAGCAACAAACGCGGGCGCACATAAAAAAATTTTTTCAGGATTAAACTTTGCAGCCAGTAAGGAGGTGAGTACCCCGCCCATCGACAATCCGCCGATATATACGGTTTCATATTCGTGGGACATATTCACATATTCGTCATATACACAGCGCAGCCAATCTTTCCAATTACTTGCCATAAAATCATTTTTATTGGTTCCATGCCCGGGAAGACGGGGAATAGAAACCGTATACCCTGCCTGATTCAGCTGTGTACCCAGCCACAACATTTCACGGGGCGAACCGGTATACCCGTGAATTAGCAGCACCGCTTTCTTGCCGCCGGTGAAAAAATGCGGTTTTGTAAACGTGCTGATTTTTGCCGGCGGAAAATCATAAAACATAGAGCCTCCTTGTGTACGCATCGTAAGACAACCGTATTTGAAAAGCGTATGTGGTATCTATCAGAGGTAGCAGTTGTCTTCATTCAACCTGTTCGGAAACTTCAGGTTCGGAACAGGTTAAATGAAATGCGGTGTTAGAACTCGTCGACCTGTTCGGCTGCGAAGCTATCGAACAGGTTTATCGTATAGTTTAGCATAATATGTAGGAAAAATATACTGCCATGAAAAGGTATGCTGCAATTCATAGTATGCCTGAAGAATAATGTTCCTAAAATACGGTACGTCAACAAGAAACTGCTGTCCGGAATGGAGGAACTCCTCAGCATACTTACAAACAGTGCGGGTAAGAATATCTCTATGGCGATCGGTATGATATTCTTGTCCTTCTGGAACCGTATATAAAAAGCCTGTCTTGTCATGGACTATTTTGCGCAGTCCTCCTTCAGCATGAGCAATCGGTATAGTGCCATAGGTTTGTGCGATAAGATCTTCCAGCCCGCAGGGTTCAAACAAACTCGGCAGCACAATAAAATCGGAAGCTGCTGCAATAAGACGCGCTGCCTTTCTGCTGTAGCCCTTACAATAGACAAAAGAGCCGTCAAAGTCTTCTGCTAGGCGGGCTGCATGCTGTTCAAGTTCAGGACTGCCTTGCCCCATGACAATACAGCGTATAGCAGGACAGCTGTTGAGAATATGGGGGATAGCATTGAGCAATACTTCTATACCTTTTTGATAGACAAGCCGCCCGTGATACATAACATATACATACCGCTTTTCCGCTTCGCGGTGAAAGCGTCCAAACCATTGCACGGCATTATAAGTTCCCCGCTCCTGTATGGATTTGTCTAACTCATCGAGTAAAAAGGAGCGGCAGGCATATTTACCGGTAAAATCTTCATGCTGAATATCGAAGGCATAAGGAAGTTCTGACATTTCTGGCTTTGTAGGATTATATGCAGAAAAATCAATACCGTTCGTAATACCGGTAACGTGTATGTTTTTTTCAGACAGCGCGCAGGAAAACCGGTAGGAATACGGCGACAAGGCAGGCTGTGTAAGCTGCTCAGCATACCATGGAGAGACCGTTGTTAGTTCTGCATACCGGGCACCGAGTAAAAAAGGCTCTACAGCATTATCAATAAGTCCATATTCCAACTCTGTACACGGAAGTCTTGTCAGTGAAGCGGCAGTTTTAAGCGATCCGAGCGTTTGCCGATAGCCGTCTCCTGCATTGTGAATAGTGATAAATGCTTTTGTATTACGGAATATGGATACCGGTTTTTCTCCATGAAATATAAATACCGGAAGTAGTGCCGTATGTGCATCATGGCAATGAAGAATCTGTGGGGCTGTATGCTGTTGCAGTCCGTAGCAGTATACTGCTTTTTGAAATAGGATATTCATTTCTTGACTGTCTGCGTACCCATCGCCTTTTTTCAAATCAGGTCTGTGCAATTTTTTTTGAAAAAAAGCTACTTCGTCAGCGCAATAGGTGTAAATATCCTTTTTTTCGGTAAAAATTACTGCATCAATCAAAACAAACCGGATAGCATTGCGGTACATTTCAAAAAATTGCACTGAATGCACCTCAGTACCTACTTTTATTGCTGCCTTACCGGTACAAGTATCCGTTGTATAAGGAATACAGCCGTAATAAGGTAAAAATACCGTAACAAGAAAGCCGTTTTCACATGCAGCCTCTGCTAAGGCTTTTACCACATTCTTTACCCCGCCTGCTTCAGCCAATCCTGCATACTCGCGGCTGACTATCCAAAGAGATGTACATCTATCCATACTCACTACGCATCCTGTAAAAAAAATGAAACGGAACCTACGAATGTCCAAAAAGTCGATTACTTTTTGACATCTTCTTGGTTGCCGTAGATATCGGGACGGAGCCGTTCTGCCCCGCCTCGGTACACCGGTACTGCTTTTTTTCTTCCGTAATAGTAAAAAAGTATACGGATAAGACCTTTAGGACTATCTATGATATCCGGTTCTGCACTGCAAAAAAGAGCGGTACTAGCAGCATAACCAACGGAACGCAATAAGGTTGCAGGATTTGCTGCATTTAAATCCGCCGTAACGGAAAAATGTATGGAAATAATATCGGATTCTTTTAAATGATTTTCATGTATAAAGGCTTCATAGAGCGAGACAACTGCATCTCGCAATGCTGAAGCGGTATTTTCACTGAAAATAGCAGCGCGTCCTGCATAGACTCTTTTGATGAATAGCACAAAATTCCTCCAAACGACCGTATAAGATTTTTGTGAAGATACCGCTTTGCTTTTTGCAGCTGCATGTACCGTATCAGATTGTACCGGAAGAAAGGATAAGAATTGCAATTGCAATGCCGCTTCCAACCAATCCCGATATACAGGCAAGGATACTGATAACACAATACCCAATGTATCTTATTTTTCGTAAAGATACTGTAAAATATATTTCAAATAGGCAGGCAGAACCGGAAAAGAAAAATAAGAAGCCCCCCGTCCCTGCTGTTATTTTCAGAATAATCCGCTGAGTAGAATCCAAAAAATACTGCATATTCCCGATAAGAAATAACACAATATCAACAAGAAAAAAGAGAAAAAGAAATAATACCAGCCTGTGTACTGTGCGGAAAACTCTGCGCGTCTTGTGTGTAATATCCATAGTGTATTATTTCCTTGTCAACCAGTAAAAAATTGCGGGAATCATCATAGTTTTAACTGATAGCATTACGGCGCAGTTTTACGGATAAAAAATAACTCATAAATTGTATGTGATTTTTTTAATCCTTTATATTCAAATTTTGTTTGAGGCCGCCACGTCTGCGGCGGTGCAAATCCTTCAAATTTTGAACACAATCCGATCGTAGCAGATAGCTCGGTAAAAGCATCATCCGCATAATCTTTCCAATCTGTTACCATATACATATAGCCGTTTTCTTTAAGTTTTTGAGCAAGCAATGCTGTCCGGGGTCGGTGCATAAGTCTGCGCTTATGATGTTTTTTCTTTTGCCATGGATCGGGAAAGAATACATGAAAGCCGGCAAGGCATACATCAGGTATCATAGTTTCCAGTACTTCAATGGCATCATGCTCTATGATTCGTATATTTTCTATATGCCGGTTTTCAATTTCACTCAAGAGTTTCCCCACTCCAGCTTGAAATACCTCGATCCCAAGATAATTGATATGCGGATTCTGAGCGGCAATTTCTGCTGTAGCAGTTCCCATGCCAAATCCTATTTCCATAATAACAGGATTGGTATTTCCGAATATATCCTGAAAATTAAGCATTTCTGTTTTATACGGAATACACCAGCGGGGCGCAAAATCTTGATATGCTTTTTTTTGCGCGTCAGTTATATGCCCTTTTCGCATTACAAAGGTTTTGATTGAATGGGTTTGCTGAGCGGTATGCGCACTCAACGAAGAGTGTAGTTCCATAATTATTCCTTATGAGTGGGTATATCTGTGCAATAACTTTGTTGCTGAACAGGTTTAAGATGTTCCATATCATTTTTTTCTATAAGTGAAAAATACAAAGGACCTGCCCCATTACAACGATCAGGCAGAAATAGGCATCCATACCGTGCGGCTTCTCCTGTACAATCGGGTTGATGCACGTTCACTGCGCTGCCGTATTTTTTGAGTAATTTTAAGATGTTCGCATCATTTTCTTCGTAAGAAAGCGCGCACGTTGCATATACTAAAAATCCGTTCGGTTTTAAAAGTAAAAAAGCAGCAGAGAGTAATGCCCACTGCCGTTGAGCAAGCGTTTTTATCCGCGAGGGAGTCCATTGCTGCAAATATTTTGGCGCGGTTAGTACATGCCGCTCTGAAGAACAGGGAGCATCAAGCAAAATGCGGTCAAAGCATTCTGCCTGAAAGCGCGGCAGTGTCGCCGCATCTTTACCGGTAACGGTAATACGGCATCTATTAGCTGATGAAAGGCAGGAGTCAAGTACCGTTACAAGGCGGGAACGTCGTGCAGCAGAAAGTTCATTTGCAATAATATCTACCGCTGCTCCCATACGGGAGGCGAGTACAAGGGTTTTGCCTCCCGGTGCTGCACACATATCCAAACAGGTTCCGGCTTCCAACGGCGGTAAAGCCGCAGCTGCTGCGATACTTGCAGCATCTAAGTAATATGGCTCCGCTCCTCCTGCAAAAAATGCGGCGGGCGTTGTTTCACGCTGTAATGCAGCTTTTAGTGATTCCCAGCGGCTGCCGAACATATCTGCATAATACTGATGGAATGCAGCGGCACCGTCATAGCGGTTCTTTTTTTTCACTGCGGGCATCCTTCAGTATCGGAAGTACATACGGTGGTACAAGCAGCCCACAAGGCATCAGGTTCTTGCGGCAGGGCAGATACCGCAAGTATATCCCCCGTTACCGGATGAGGCAGCCTAAGTGAATAGGCATGAAGCCGTATGCCGCCGTTTTTTTCACTGCGCGGTGCTCCGTATTTGAGATCGCCTTTTATCGGTCTGCCGATTGCTGCCATTTGTACACGGATTTGGTGTGTCCTGCCGGTTTTAGGAAAAATTTTTAGAAAATCATATCGTTTACCAGTACCGCACTGTTTCCAGTACAGTAATGCATAGTTTCTGGCTGAGCGTACCGAATCTCTAGTGTTTCCCGTTGTCTGCACCTTATGTGTTTCCAGCGGAGAAACATCACGGCATAAAAAGGCTTTCTGTTTTTTTGTGTTAAATGAAAGATACTGCTCCAACCGCTGGAATCCTACCGGCTCAGGCTGTTCCGCAGGACGGAGACATACCGCCCAATACTCTTTTTCAGCTTGTCCATCAGCAAAAGAGCGGGAACATACTGCTTGAATCTGCGGACTAAAGGCTGCTAAGATCAATCCTGATACCGGTTTATCTAATCTATTAACCGGCTGCACAAAGCTCTTATCAGGAAAAAGCTCAGTAAAAAATGATTGAGAATCCTCGCCTATCTTTTTATAGACTACTGCACAATAGGCATCTTCATAAAAAATACGGTGTATCGTAGTATGCGCCATAATAAAAAAAACAATGATATAATAAACCTGTTCGATACCTTTATTGCCGAACAGGTTTATTACTAACGCCTTTTTCCGAAGAGCCGGAGCAGCGCAATAAAGATATTGATAAAATCCAAGTAAAGCTCTAAGGCTCCGACCAGTGCTAATTTTTTATACTGATCATTATTTTGAGAGTACAGTGCAATATGCATCATTTTCTGACTGTCATACGCGGTTAAACCGGTAAATACAATAACCATCACAAAAGAAATAAGCCAATCGAGCGGGCTTGATCGAAGAAAAATATTAACGCCGATGGCAATCATAATACCGATCAATCCCATCATTAAATATTTTCCAACTGAGAGGAGATTACTTTTTGTTGTTGCACCGTAAAGACTCATACAGCCGAATAGCAGTGCAGTTACAATAAAAATATGAACTACGGAACTTGTCGTATAGAAAAATAAAACACTGGAAAGGGTAATGCCGTTCAGTATTGAATAACCGGTAAATACGGCAGCGGCAACGGGAAAGCTCATTTTACGGATACCTGCACTCAAAACAGTTACTAGTGCAAACTGGGCAAGTACGAGAATCCAGAAACCGAACGCATTACCGTATACCAGCATTTGCAGCGGTCTGCTGTACATAAAAACCGCTGCCGAGATGCCGCTTACGGCAAGAGCGGCAACCATCCAACCATATACGCGTGTAAGAAAGCCGCGTATAACATACTCGTTCCCTTGCTGCAAGGGGCTATCAAAAAATGTAGTATTCATACCGCTAATATACTCAGAAATACAAAAAACGTCAAATGGAAAACTATATGCATAAAGTTTTAAGTAGCCTTGTTCGATAACTCCGTTTCCGAACAGGGCTAGAGATGCCTATAGGGAACCTCGAAAAATTTAACCGAGTTTTTTGCAGATGCCCTATACTTTAAACTTCGATACTTCCTGCACAAGATTATCAATACTTTGCTTATTCTTTTGGGTAATTTCATGTACATCATGAACGGCATTGCTGATTTGCACTGCACCCGATGACATTTCATTCATACTGCCGGTAATAGTATGGGTAAGACTATCCAATTTTTGCATTTCTTGTGCAACATTTTCCCCGCCTCTTAGCATTTCTGCAGCACCGCCTGTTACCTGATCGGTAACAGCATTGATATCCTTAATTGCTGAAAGAACTTCACGGCTGCCGTTTTCCTGTTCCCGCATTGCTGCTATTAAACGATCGCTCATATCTTTTACTTGCTCTGACAGTGTGAATATTGCCGTAAATTTTTCCCCTGCAGTTTTTGATGCAGCGGCAAGTGTTTGAATTTCTCCCGATAACGTTTTAAGCGTTGTCGAAATTGATTTTCCTTGTACCCGTGATTCTTCCGCTAATTTTCTAATTTCATCAGCGACAACAGCAAAGCCTTTTCCTGATTCTCCGGCATGAGCTGCTTTATAGTTTTCATAATTTCTTCAACTGTCGCAGCTGTTTCGCTGACACTTGCCGCTTGTGTTACTGCCCGCTGCTTTACTTCATTAATATTTGTTGTAATGCCTTGTACTGCTCCCGCTGTTTTACTCATACTGTGTGCAAGATCAGTTCCGATATTTGTCATATCAAAAGCACTGGAACCGACAGATTTTATAGCATTTCCAATTTTTGCGATTGTTTGGTTAAAATATTCGGATAGCTCCGTTACTTCATCATTTCCCACAAGCGGCAAACATACCGTTAAATCACCCTCGCCATGCGCAATATCTTTTAAAGCACGGGTTGCCGTTTGTATAGGCTGTATTATCCGGCGGGCTATTATATATATAATGAGATACGTGGCAAAAAAAGCAAAAGTACCGAATAAGGCAATTTTCAATCGTAAATCATGTACAGAAAACATAAAGGGAACCTCTAAAAACTTCCGTTTTTTTAGAGGTTTTCCTTAGATTTATTTGCGATGTTTTTTGATAAGTCATAACAGTTAAATGACTTATCAAAAAACTCGTCGGGCATCTCTAAAAATCTAACCGAGTTTTTAGAGATGCCCTAAACTCTTTTACAGGCGAACGGACAATAACAGTCCAGCCTGCTGTTTTTATTTTTGAAAATGCCCCAATAACCGAATCGCCTTTATAGCTATAATATCCTACAGAACTGTCCGCTGTATGTAACGCATTTGTTACAAAAGAAGCAAGAGAGCGCAACGAATCATCCTGCTTTGCCGCTTCAATCATATTGAGTGCTTTAAGTACGCGATCCGTATTTTTATGAGCAATGGTGGTTCCTGTGCCTCCGATACTATAGCAATAACCGGTATGTCCGACAGTAATATCTTTTACAATATCATTGAGCAGCTGTGCAGGAACAGAGACGCTCAATACGCCGATAGGGGGTATGTCCTTCACCGTAAATAGGGACTGCAAAAATCATCTGCATCTTATTTGATGAACGGGATACCTGAGGTTCCGATACAAAATTGTTTCCGGTAGCAGCACTCCTAAACCATTCATAGTTGCCGGCAGCAGTAGTATTGCCGGCAATGTCATATCTATTGCCTTGCAAATCGCATATTCCTACAGTATCAACCCGCGGGTCAGACGCAAATTCTTGTGTTACAAACTGTACCCGCTCAGTAAACGAACGTGTAGAATCTCGCACAATGGATATACCTGCAGTGTTTGTTCAGAAGTTCAAAAAATCCTGCAATATGAGCGTCAATAATTTGTGCAGTATCTTGTGCTTTGTCTTTCAAATGCGTTTCTACTTTTTCAGTTACTGCTTTCCGTGCGAGATAGCTTATAAATATTCTCTCGACAGTTCCTGTAAATACAAGCAATAAGCCTAACGTAAGCAAAAGCTTCTTCATAATCGAAAACTTTTTAGCCTTTCTCCGGTCAGGCTCCCCGATAGCAATATCCTCTTTATTCATAGTTGTTTCTCTAACGAAGCTATAGAAAAGGTCTAATATGTACTGTAAGCATAGCTTCCAGTAAAAAATCGGCTCATAATAGCTCTTTTGCTAGCGCAAGTCTACTGGTTTATATGCGGGTACCCCTATCCGGCAGTAAAGCGGATTCGGGGATGTCGAGCAGGTCTCGTTATCGGATAGACTGATTCTAAAAGGCAGTTGTTTTTGCAGTATCCATGCATGTTTGACAGACTCCCCATAAAAACGGTATACTAGAGCAGTTCGATAACTGTGTTGTCTAACTAATCGACGAGTTGTAAATCGTACAAATAGTACGCTTAGTACGCTTTAGCACATTGTATTTCAAGGTAGCCTGTTCCGGAACAGAAGTTTCCGAACAGATTTACTATTCTTTCACTTATAACAGGGCATCCGCAAAAAAATCTAATCGAGTTTTTTGCAGATGCCCGTCGATTTTTTTAATAAGTTTATAAATATAAATGACTTATTAAAAACATTGCAAATTACAATCAAGGAAATCCTCTAAAAACTTCAGCTTTTAGAGGCTCCCAACAAAAGAAATGCAATTGCCTTTTACAAGGAGTAGCGCAATGTATAAGCCGGTTGATCCGAAGGTTAATTTTCCTCAGCAGGAAGAAGAAGTTTTGCAATTTTGGAAAAAGCATGATATTTTCAAAAAATCTATTCAACAGCGTGAAGGCGCAGAAGAGTATATTTTTTTTGACGGTCCTCCTTTTGCAACAGGTCTTCCGCATTTCGGGCATTTTGTACCGAGTACTATTAAGGATATTATTCCCCGTTATCAGACTATGAAAGGAAAAAAAGTTGAGCGGCGTTTCGGCTGGGATTGCCACGGACTTCCGGTAGAAAATCTCATAGAAAAAGAACTGGGACTGAACTCGAAAACTGATATTGAAAAATATGGTATTGCAGCATTTAATGAAGCATGCCGTGCTAGTGTACTACGGTATGTTGCTGAATGGCGGGAAACGATTACTCGTCTTGGCCGCTGGGTAGATTTTGATAATGACTATAAAACTATGGAACCCGCCTATATGGAGTCCATTTGGTGGGTAATGAAGCAGCTGTGGGAAAAAGGTCTATTGTATGAAGGGCACTATATTTTGCCGTATTGCCCGCGATGTTCCACTGTCTTATCAAATCATGAGCTGAACCTCGGTGGTTATAAAGATGTGCATGACCCTGCCATAACAGTGCGATTTAAAATCCTCTATCCGGTAGCAGGAACCCCGGCAGCGGCAACTGTTGCTGCGCAGCCGCTGCCGTCCAATACCTATCTTTTGGCATGGACTACAACGCCGTGGACACTGCCGAGCAACCTTGGACTTGCGCTCGGTGCAGATATTGAGTATGTACTCGTACAAGATGGTGATGAACATTACATCCTTGCACATTCACGACTTTCGGCATATTACCGCGAACCGGAAAAATGTACCATTATATGGAAAAAGAAAGGCAGCGAACTTGCCGGTCTGTGTTATGAACCGCTGTTTTCTTATTTTGCGTCGCTGACGGTTAAGCAAGATGGTTCTTCCGATGATGCAGGCAGAGGAGCTTTCCAAACCTTACTTGGAGATTTTGTTTCTACAGAGGACGGAACCGGTATTGTCCATACTGCACCGGGCTTTGGAGAAGAGGATAGTACCTTGTTTAAAGGCAGCGGTGTACCAATGGTGTGTCCAGTAGATGCTGAATGTAAATTTACTGAAGAAGTCCCTGATTATCAGGGGATTTTTGTAAAAAATGCAGATAAAGCGATTATCGAGCGGCTGAAAAAAGAGGGAAAACTGGTCAAGCGTGATCAAATTCTCCACGCATACCCCCATTGCTGGCGCTGTTCAAGTCCACTTATCTACCGCGCTGTTGGAAGCTGGTTTGTATCGGTAGAAAAAATTAAAGAATCGCTTTTAAAAGCTAACAGCAAAATTCACTGGCAGCCGCTGCACATCAAAGACGGACGGTTTGGAAAATGGCTTGAAGGCGCACGCGACTGGGCTATCAGCCGCAATAGATACTGGGGAAATCCGCTGCCAATATGGAAATGTGAATGTTGCGGAGAGACTATCTGTGTCGGCAGCCGCAGCGAACTGCAAGAGTTGAGCGGTATTTATCCTGAAGATTTGCATAAGCATTTTGTCGATACTATTACTATCCCGTGTAAAAAATGCGGCGGTACTATGCGTCGTATTCCGGAAGTGCTTGACTGCTGGTTTGAATCAGGCTCTATGCCCTATGCGCAGCAGCATTATCCCTTTGAAAATAAAGCATATTTTGACGCTCATTTCCCGGCACATTTTATTTCGGAAGGGCTGGATCAAACACGCGGCTGGTTTTATACATTAACAATTCTTGCAGCAGCATTATTTGATCGTCCCGCTTTTCAAAACTGCATTGTGAATGGACTTGTGCTTGCAAGCGATGGGAAAAAAATGTCGAAATCTTTGCGGAACTACACCGATCCTAATCAGGTAGTCAATGAATTTGGTGCTGATGCGCTGCGTTTATTCCTCATGCATTCGGGAGTGGTAAAGGCTGATGATTTAAAATATTCTGATGATGGAGTACGTGATATTTTGAAAGGTATCCTTATTCCGCTCTGGAATAGTTACAGCTTTTATGTTACCTATGCGAATATCGACGGCATTACTGCCCCGATAGGTGCAAAGCTGGATGGACAAGATGAAACCATAGAATCTTTTCTTGAAAATATAAACAACCCGCTCGACCGCTGGATTATTTCTATAACAGAAAAACTGGTGTTTGAAGTATCTGCTGCTTTGGATGAGTATGATCTTGCTAAAGCGATTGATCCTGTGGTTGCATATATTGATCAACTTAATAATTGGTACATCCGCCGCTCACGCCGCCGTTTCTGGAAGAGCGAGAATGACGGGGATAAAGCACAGGCGTATGAGACCTTATACCGTGTGCTTAAAAAGTTTGTTCTAACGGCGGCTCCGATTATTCCATTCATCACGGAAAGTATCTGGCAAAATCTGCGCACAGAGTCTGAGCCCCTGTCGGTGCATCTTGCCGATTATCCGGTATATGCAGTATGTGCGCGTAATACAGAGTTGGAATTCAAAATGGCAACTGTTCAAAAAGCCGTGTCGATGGGACGTGCTTTGCGGTATCAGTTTAATTTAAAAATACGCCAGCCGTTGAAAGCAGTGGAAATTGTTACAAAAAATGCCCAAGAAAAAGCAGTATTGCTGGAAATGGAAAACAGCATTATTGAAGAACTCAATGTAAAAGAAGTTATCTTCCACGAAAAGGAAGACAATTTAGTGGAGTACCATGCAAAAGCAAATTTTAAAGTATTGGGAAAAGAGCTTGGGGCAAAAATGAAGCTTGCTGCTGCATATATTGAGCGGCTTACGTCGTCAGAAATTGAAACGCTGCTTGACGGTTCCACCTTAAGCATTGATATTGACGGTCAGACTCTTGATTTAACTCAGGAGAAAATTATTGTCAACCGGATTGAAAAGGCTCATCTGAAAGTTTTAAATGAAGGCACACTCACTGTTGCATTGAACACAAAAATCACAGAAGAGCTATTGCTTGAAGGGTATATCCGTGATTTAGTGCGGTTAATTCAAAATTTGCGTAAAGAAGCAGGACTTGCAGTAACTGACCGAATTATGCTTTTTGTATCCGGCACTAACTTTGACGGTAACGACCTGTTAAAAAAAGCCTTTGAAACACATAAAGAGTATCTTATGAATGAAACACTGGCTGTCGATGCAGAATATGTGCAAACTCTGCCGGCAGATGCACCGTCGTCTGAGTTAGATATGGGTGAAGGGCTTGTCTGGCATGCTGCGCTCCAAAAGCGGGAGTTGTAATGCCGGCATATCGTAGAGTTCGGTATATCTGTGTTCTTATACCGGTATTGCTGTTTACCGGCTGTGTAACATCACTGCCGGATCAGAGCAAAAACCCATTCGGCAGCATTGGAAATGATGCTGATCTCTATATTGCAGCTCCGGTAAAAGGAAATGAGCAGCTTCTTTCAGCATATTTTGCCCGTTTTATGGCTGAAAAAGATGCAGCCCGTTTTTTTTCCAGAACCACACACCTTTATGCAGGGGTATGCGCCGGTATACATCCGCAGGTATGTTTATATGCTCAGGGACGGTATCCTGCCGGTCTTTCCGGTTTGATATTTTCAAAAAAAAACGGATGGACAAAGAAAAAAAAGGAAATAGATACTCAAAATATTTCCTTTTTTCAGAGTGAATTTGCCGATGCAGTGCTGACACCGGCGCAGTTATATTTTTTATTCGGTGGTTCAGAGCGAGAGAGTGATACATTCTTATCACGTGTGTGTATACCGGAACCGGTGCAATTCGCGCCTGATTTTTTATACGGTGAATGTAAATCAGGTACTATTTCAGTTTTTGTCCGATCGCCTGCGGTCTTTTTTTCTGCTTTTTTGCGGTTGACTGATATTCAGCTTCCAGTAAAGTCTATTGTGCTGCGGCTGTCTCTGTACAAAGAAAACTATTATCAGTTTTCTGCCCGTTTTGAAACGCCTACAGTAAAAACTGCACAGATACTAAAGTTTTTGCTGAAAAATGCCATTCATGCAGATATTTCTATAGACGGTGCATACCTTTTACTGGAGAATGGCATACTATCTGTATCGGAAATTGTACAGATGCTTGCAGTAGTGTAACCGGCAGCTATAGTTTCGCTATAGCTGCGATATGAGGTCTGTTCGATAACGCCGTTGCCGAACGGGTATGAACATCTCATTTTATGATAACCTGCTCCGAAATAGAAGTTTCCGAGCAGGGTTAGTATGCAGGGTACCTCTAAAAACTCGGTTAGATTTTTAGAGGTGTCCCATTAGCACCGTTCCCGACATAAGGAGTTCCTATGCCTGCCTATGATTATTATTGTGAATCATGTTGTAAAACATTTGAAATCGTACAAAAAATGTCTGATCCTCCTTTGACAGTCTGTCCGCAATGCGGAGGTTCTGTACAGCAAGTTTTTTCTGCCGGATTCGGTTTAAATTTTACCGGAAAAGGATTTTATGCAACTGATACTCATAAAAAAAGTACACATGCAGGGGCAGAGAAAAAATCATGCTGTTCTTCAGGTTCATGCTCGTGCGGCTGTTCATCGTAAATTATGGCACATTCACGCGATCCTAAGTTTTTTTGTGAGTATTGTAAATCGGAAGTACGCCGTGATGCGATAATTTGTCCGCATTGCGGTCGTTTTTTTGCTTCTGTCCGGTGTCCTGCCTGCGGTTTTACCGGTGTTCATAAGGATTTTAAAAACGGCTGCCCTTCCTGCGGCTATGCAGTAAAGGGTTCTTCTGAAGCTCCGCCGGACAGCCGTACTGCTGCCGGCAGCAGCTTTCAGCGTTTACAGCAGAATAGTGGCGATGATAGACTCCCGTGGTGGATTTATGCGTTAGTTGTTTGTCTTGGAGGGCTAATATTCACTATTTTTTTCTTTTATCCATAATAATTGCCGTTTATGTGCTGCTGCTGTTATGTGTATGGAAAGTTCATCTAATAAATGTCTCGATGCATGTTAATTGCTCATTATAAAAGAGGAAAGGACAGGAGCGATGAATAGCAACAGTGTGTTTTTACGTTTTTTACCAGTGCAGATTCTGCACATGTTGCACAAGGAGTATATATTGCTTGTGGTGGTATTTGTAGGTATCCTCTCCTGTACGGGTAGCCCGTATTATGGAGAACAACTGCGGTATCCTGTAGGTTGTACTACCGAGCGGATATCCTGCACTGCGGACACATTCTTTGCAGATGCTGTACTAGAAGCTCAAATGGGTGCGCGGCTTCAAACGCTGCATTGCTATGGCAATCACATACAGCCCATAATGGGGAGGATAACGACCGGTCTTATGGGAAATCAATTCAATACTATATACACAAAAAATTTGGCGGTATATGAATATAATGGATATTCTCATAAAAAATATCAAGGCATAAACTCCGCTGTAGCGGAGTCGGATTATCAAATTCGGTTTCATACAGCACTGATACCTTACTATGATAAGTTGAAATTGACTATTGATGCAGCGGAATCCGATCGGGATTAGGTGTGGCTCGATCTGGATAATAACGGGCAATGCGATAAAGGCGAACAAATTACCGTATTTGGAATTGAGCAAACCTATACGGTTGATTCACGGACACCAACCCTATACGGTAAAGTACACACACTGATCTGCTCTTTTAATGAACTGAAGGCATTGGATATTCATAGAAATCCTGTACTGACGGAATTGGATTGCGCCGCTAATTTGCTGCAAGACTTAGATACCGGTACCAATACGAACCTTATAAAATTGTGGTGTGCATATTGCGATTTAAAAAGCCTTACACTATCCTCCAATGCAAAGCTTACGGATCTGTATTGTGCCGGAAATACGCTGACTTCTTTAGATGTGTCCAATAATTCATTGTTGGAAAAACTTGATTGCTCAAATAATGAAATTGAAGTGCTTGATGTACGGAACAATACCAAATTGATTACAGTGATATGCGATAATAACCGTCTGACCAATTTGGATATTCGCACTAATACCGGTATAGAACGGCTTTTCTGCGGTAATAATCCGCTCGGACATCTTGATACAGGAAGCCTTACTAAACTTGGTGTTCTCAGCTGCGCTCAGAATCAATTAAACGCTTTGGACGTAAGTAAAAATATAGCCCTTGAAGAATTATATTGCCCTAACAATCATTTAACCGTGCTTGATTTGACGGCAAATAGCAGCCTTACCACCGTTAGTTGCGCAGGTAATGAACTTCGCAGCAAAGGAATGGATACACTTGTGCAGTCATTGCGAGTATGTCCGGCAGATAATCGCGGTATGCTGATCATGATAGATAGCATGGATGGCTTGCCTGAGGGAAACATCTGTACACAAACACAAGCCGATATAGCCCGTGCAAAAAACTGGCGCGTGGTAGACTGGAACGACGGTCAGACAACTGACTATGCAGGAGTTCCATCGCAAATAAAGCTTAAGTAAAACAGGGGGATGTCATTCCCGCTAGTAAATAAACCTGTTCAAAACTGTCCGTTTCAGACAGGTCTAGTGAACGGCACATGAAAAATAATAGAAAGGGCTTGAAAAACTTCCTGTTCGTCATATAATAATAGCAAAAAATATCGTACAAAAGTACTACATGAAAAGTAGGTAGAATAGCTATGACAAAATTTAATCTTTCTATTCGTGCAAGAATTTTAATAATCGGAACAAGTATTGTCTCTGTATTATTAGTCTGTGCATGCTCCATCATCGGAATATATATGTATAAGATAAATATCCGTAGTAAGCAGCAATTGTTCACTCATCAATTTGGGCTGATAGAGCAAAATATCCAGTTATTTATGCAGCATAATAAGCATACGGTGCAGATGCTTTCGGAACATCCGAGCGTAGTCGCTGCCGATGATACTCTTCACAGCTATGTCAATGAAAAAACAAATGTGATGGTGAAAGATACAGTAAAAAGCCCCGCTGAACAGGCAATGGTAGCCCTATTTAAACGAATGCAAGAGCATTATCCCGAATTTTCAGAAGTCTACTTCGGTTCAAAATGGGGAGGATATGCAACCTCATGGGATAACAGTATGGCTGCAGGATATGACCCGCGAGTCCGTACATGGTACAGACAAGCCTCCGATGCAAGCGGCGATATTATCATAACACCGGCGTATCTTTCAACAATCAATGCTCCGGTTATCTGTTTTTCACGGCGGGTACTTTCGGAATCAGGCGGCTTTATCGGCTGTATGAGTATCGAAGTTGATCTGCAGCAGCTTACGTCATTTATAAACAAAACGCGTATAGGAAAAACAGGGTATATCATGCTCTTTCAAGATGATGAGACCATTCTGGCTGATCCGCATCATAAAGACTTCCTTTTTAAAAAATTATCTGAAATAGGCAGTGCCGGACTTTCTACGCTCAAGACGGGCGGCTCAGATATGTCATTGCTCTCGCTTGACAATAAAAAATGGCGTGTGCAGGTATTCTCGCTCGAAGAACCCCGTTGGAAAATAGCAATTTTTATGGAAAACAGTGAAGTATTAGAAAGTTTTTTCTGGTTTTTCAACATTATGCTCTTCGTTTTTGTAGGAATGCTTGTGGCATTTTTTATTATTGTCTCATTTATTTCCCGCCGTATTCAGGGGTATTTGTTAAAAATTCACCGTCTATTCCGGCAAATTGCTGAGGGAAATATTACGGGCAGGTTTTATATCAAAAGTAAGGATGAAATTGGTGAGCTGATGATTAATTTCAATACGGCAATGGAGAATATTTCGGAGATTCTTACCTCACTCATTAATGAATCTACATCAATTCAAAAAGTAGGTGATGATCTTTATAATAATATGTCGGAAACAGCAAGTGCTGTTAATGAAATCAGTGCAAATGTTGAAGAAGTCAAACGCCAAACACTTACGCAGTCGCAAAGTGTTACCGAAACTGGACGGCTGGTAGAAAATATCATCGGCGGTATACGAAAACTTGATGATCAAATAGAAATACAGACAGACAGTGTAACCCATTCTTCCGCTTCGATTGAGGAGATGGTTGCAAATATCGCGTCGATAACAGCTATTCTGGAGAAAAATAACGATCTGATAAAAGACTTGCATACGATGACTATAAACGGGAAAGACGGAGCGCGGGCTGCAAACGCGGTAGCTACGGAAATTACCGAACAATCCGATTCGATGCTTGAAGCGAGTGTGATTATCCAAAATATTGCCAGTCAAACGAATCTGCTTGCTATGAACGCCGCCATTGAAGCAGCTCATGCAGGGGAAACAGGAAAGGGATTTGCTGTTGTTGCAGACGAGATACGGAAACTTGCTGAAGAGTCTAACGAGCAAGGTAAGCAGATAGGAGGTGTTTTAAAAGGTTTCATCGAAATAATCAAAACACTGATTGAAGCGGGTACCGGTGCCGAGAAAACTTTTGATAAGGTGTATGAGCTTGCAGACCAAATTTCTCAGCAAGAAGATTTTATAACCATCTCTATGAAAGAGCAAATGAGTGCGAGCAAGGAGGTACTTGTCTCCATTAAAGATATTAAGCAGGTTACCGAAAAGGTGCGTCAGGGGTCTTCGGATATGCTGACCGATAGCGGTGAGGTTGCAAAAGAAATGAATAAACTTGAAGGGTTGACACAGGTTATTACCGGCAGCATGGATGAAATAGCAACAGGAACAGTGCAAATTACCGATGCCGTTGTCAAAGTGAATGAAATGGTGCAAAAAAATCGTGATAGTACCGAACTACTTGCCTCAATGGTGCAAAAGTTTAAAGTATAGCAATACTTATCCATTTTGATATACTTTTTATGCCGCGGATGGCAGTGGTTCTGTGTAGTATCGAGGTTTTAGAGATGCCCTATACTGTATCAGATATGCTCATTGATTTTTATTTTGGTTTCACAGTGTAGTCGTTTAAACAAAAAAATTTATTTGGTTTGTTTGCAGACCTCTCTTTTGTAATAAACCTGTTCTGAAACAAAAGTTTCCGGCGAGGTTTAGTGTGATGCCACCGCATAACTCGATCCGGTTTACGTGTTGTTATAGAGATTTTTCATAGCAGCAGCTATGAAAAGTGAGTATTTTATACATAGTAGACTTGTTGGTATCTTTGGTATCGAACAGGTCTAGTTATATCCTGAGGAGGATAAGGACATGAAACTAGTAATAGTGCGGCATGGAGAAAGTGAGTGGAATAAACTCAATCTTTTTACCGGTTGGACGGATGTGGAGCTTTCAGAGAAAGGTATTGAAGAGGCAAAAGAAGGCGGTAAGGCTTTAGTAGAAAGCGGCTTTGATTTTGATATTTGCTATACGTCATATCTGAAGCGGGCAATTCATACTCTACAATATATTTTGCATGAAATGAATAGGGATTGGCTGCCTGTTGTAAAAACATGGAAGCTCAATGAGCGGCATTACGGCGGCTTGCAAGGTTTAAATAAGGCTGAAACGGCTGAAAAATATGGAGAAGATCAAGTAAAAATTTGGCGCCGTTCTTTTGATATTGCGCCACCTCTTCTTGAAGAAAATGATGAGCGCTGCCCGCATCTTCAAACTCCCTATCGTGATGTGAACAAGACTGAATTGCCGCGTACTGAAAGCTTAAAAGATACGATTGCGCGGGCTGTACCGTATTTTGAGTCAGTAATTAAACAAGATATGCTTGCCGGTAAGCGCGTTTTAATTGCAGCGCATGGAAATTCTCTGCGTGCATTAATTAAGCATTTTGAAAAACTTAGCGATGAAGCGATTATTCAGGTTAATTTACCGACCGGTGTACCGCTCGTATATGAGTTTGATGAAAATTTTAAGGTTATTAGTAAATCATATCTTGGTGATCAAGAAAAAATTAATGCAAAAATTAATGCGGTTGCTAATCAAGGTAAAGCAAAATAGGTGCTGCAAGGTATAGCCGAATCAGGGCAACCGTAGCTGAAATATGGTAAGCGGTTGCCCCGTAACCGGATTCATTGCAGCTCAATCTAAAGAACCTGTCCGTTTGATATTCAGGGGGGAGGTTGCTTTTATAGTAACCCTGTTCGATACTTTTGTTGCCGAACAGGTTGATGAGTTCAACATCTCATTTCAAGGTAACCTGTTCTGAAAGATAAGGTTCCGAACAGGGGTATTATTAAGAGGTAACAGATATGGATGGAAAGAAACGTAAAGTTACTGTTGTCGGTGCTGGTGCTGTCGGTTCAACATTTGCTTATGCGCTTGCACAAAGCGGTCTTGCAGATGAAATTGCCATTACTGATATGAATAAAAATTTTGCGGAAGGGCAAGCACTTGATCTTGTACAAGGTTTGCCGTTTTTACCGCAAGTTGATATACATGCAGGCGATGCATCGGACTACACCGACAGCGATATAATCGTTATTACAGCTGGAGCAAAACAGCAATCAGGTGAAACGCGCATAGATCTCTTGAAACGCAATGTAAGCATCATCACTGGCATTGCGAAAGCTGTGGCTGAAAGCAGGTGTAGCGGAGTTATGCTGATCGTTAGTAATCCGGTCGATATTTTAACGCAAGCTGCCCTTAAAGCCTCAGGTTGGAAGCGCGGAAGAGTTATCGGGTCAGGCACTGTTTTGGATACTGCCCGCTTCCGGTATACTCTCAGCCGAGAATGCGGTGTTGATGCCCGAAACATTCACGGGTATATCTTAGGGGAACACGGCGATAGCGAATTTGCAGCTTGGTCGATGACTTCGATTGCAGGGCGGCGGGTTGATGAATACTGCAAAGACGGCGTATGCAGCTCTGGGCTTCATTTCGATAAAAATAAAATACTTGAAGAAGTCCGCCATTCAGCCTACCATATTATTGATTATAAAGGTTCGACATACTATGCAGTTGGATTGGCATTGACCAGAATTGCAGGAGCCATTTTGCGGAATGAACACAGTATTCTTTCCGTTTCAATGACACTTGACGGTGAATTTGGCTTAAAAGACGTGTGTCTCAGCGTACCGTGCATTGTTGGACGGGGCGGAGCTGAACGAATCATAGAAAGTATCTTGCCGGAAGATGAGCAGTCTGCATTGGAAGCAAGTGCAAAACGGCTGAAAGGGGCGTTTGCGGATATAGAAAAGGACAGCTCGCGTTAATCTCAGCTAGAAAATGTGAGATACCGCTCCGGCAAGTTATTTATTGATTATCAGGGAAAAATACTACCGGTTCGCAAATAAAAGATTGGTGCAGCATAAGATGCGTGTATATGGCGGAAAGAGCGCTACCGAGGCAGCATGAAAGTTATGCAGTAACGCTGTAAGCGAGGTGGGAGAAATTACTATCTGGCAATGCTCAAGGAACTTGCGAATCAGATTTATGTAGTGTAAAGTTCTGCTCATGATTCTTGCAAAAATTGGGGAGGGGTAAGAGGTTTCCACTAAATATGGAAAGAACCGTAACTATTGGAAATACTTAAAAGCATAACTGAAAAAAGGAAAATCTTGAGTTGCTTAATAACAATTTATAAAAAAGGGTACCTCTAAAAACTTCCGTTAAAAATCTAACCGAGTTTTTAGAGGTGCTCAAAAATACTCGTTATCAGCCTTGCTGATGAGATCTCTTCTAAAAATCTGTACTTGAGTTTTTAAAAGATACCCTATTGTTGTTTTTATTAAAATTGCTATACTGTAGATATGACATTTACTGAATACTATCTTGTATTTCCTGAAGGCGATGTACAAATAATTTCGCATCCGCTGCAAGTCGGTAATTTGTATGATATTACAGGCAATATAATCCCAACTCCATTACCGACAAACAAGCTGATTGCCTACCAGCTTAGTGGTAAGCGAACAAAAGAAACTGCCGGTACTATACAAGTATTCTATCTCTTGGAACAAGTTACTGCCGATGAACTGACTGCATATTTATAGCAGTCTATATTCGATCGGAGAGTATACATTAAACGATAGTCAATCATTTATATGGGAACCTCTAAAAACTTCCGTTTTTAGAGGTTTTCCCTAGATTTAATTTGCGATGTTTTTAATAAGTCATTTATATTTATAGACTTATTAAAAAATCGTCGGACATCTCTAAAAGCTAACCAAGCTTTTAGAGATGTCCATATATAGCTTTATCAGATGATTAATATTTATAATGAGTCGCAATTACATAAAACATTGAAATATTTATATTCAACCGAAGCAGACTTCCTTGAAAAGCCGCTCAAAGGTTGGATTTGCGATATTTATACGAAAGAAAAGTGCATTATAGAAATACAAACTGAGCATCTCGATGCATTAAAAACGAAGCTCAAAGCACTTCTACCGTACTATCAGATAACTATTGTGTATCCAATTATCGAAAATAATTATATTTTGACCTTATATGCAGACGGTAGCTTCCAAAGTTTTAGAAAAAGCCCGAAACACGGAAACAGCTTTCAGCTATTCAAAGAAACAATTGGATTGCTTCCGTTTTTTGAATTCCCTCATTTTAGCATTAAAGTACTTTACATTGATTGCCAAACCGTAAAAATTAATGATAAAAACGGACGCAGCAGGAATAAAGGAGCAAGAATTATCGAAAAAATACTATTAAAAATTGCTAGAGAAGAACTATATACCGGTAGTTCCTCAATATCGGATATTATATATCAAAAACTGCCTAAAGTATTTATTAGCAAAGATTTAAAAGAACTTAAAACTGGAAAATACACTTCATATATTATTAGTTTTTTAAAAAAAACAAAACGAATAATGCCAATTGGCAAAGACGGACGGTATATACAGTATAAAAAAACCGATGTATAGCACATCGGTTTTTTTATAATCAACACTATTACCAGCTGTCTTTCATATCATCTTCATCCCGTAAATCAACTTCATACAAGTCGGTTACAGCGCGAAGATCATCAAAATAGATATAGTAATTACCGTAAGAATCCCATGGATCGCACTCCACGCGGAAACCGATAACTTTCAGCCCCATACTTGTACCGAAATGATAATCTTTCTGTACGATACCGGGAAGACTACTTGCATTTTGAGGCGGAACAGCTACACTCATGAGCTTCCAGCCTGCATGGTTTAGTTTACCAACATATAGTTCAAACCGCTTACCAAGATAATCCTCTACAATAAGATTTAAAGTATGGGAATAGCTTCTTCCTGCTACCCACACACTTATAGTTTTTGTAATACCTTCAATCGGAATTGGTTTTACTGCATACACATCAAAACTGTTATAACCGCGCCGATAATATGAAATTTTTGCACCGTATACTTTGCTATCGGGTAAATTCATATTTTCTTCTTCAGGAATAGGTTTTTTCTGCTTAGGGCTTCCATCAAATAAACGCCCGCGGATAATTCCTTGATCTGAAGACATAGAGCAAATCCAAGACCCTTCAGTTTCAAACTTATCAACAGAAATCTCCTTTAAACGGCGTTCTGCAGAATCGATACCGATTAAACTAGGATCAGCTTGATCAATTGCAGTTTCTTCGCCTGCGGGCTTATTACCGTTGTCTTGTGCGAATGCACAAACAGGAAGAACTGCGAGCAATGCAAACAATGCTAAATACTTCTTTACCATTATTTTCCGCCCTCCTTATTTTCTTCACCATCATCAAATTTTACATCAACAAGTTCAAATCCATCATAGGAAGGACGCTGCATATTGGTTAAAGCTTTGAACTCATCAAAGAAAATATGAAAATCATCCACTTTTTCAGATGGTTGTGTCCGTATTCTAAATGCAACAAAATGCAGATTCTTCACGCCGGATAAATAAGGGGAAGATTGCTGGATTGTCGTAGGAATGGAAACAGACATATTTTTCCAACCATGGAAATTAAGCGAACCTATAGGCAGTGTGTGAACACGACCTTCGCAATCGCGTACGAGAATTTCCAAATCAAATGCATAGCCTGCACCCCATACCCATAAATCAAGTCTGCTTACAATTCCTTTAAAAGGAATTTCATAGGGGGAAGTTTCTTCGCCATTGGCTTTTGTCGGATATATATCTACCCAATTATTTCCTTTCCGGTTGAATTTGAACGATACTCCTAAAAATTTATAGGCTTTATCAGGATCAGGTTCTGCTTGCATAACACGCACTGCATTCGCCACTCCATCAAAATACTTCAAAACCGGATAGCCTTCGGCAACAAATTTACTGCCAACACCATTCCATGTCCACTCTGATGTATCTGGTGAGTCAAATGTTTCTACCATATACGTTTGATAATTGACACCGTTGTCTTGTGCTGTCAAAGGAAGCCATACAAACGCAAACATCAGAAAAAAGACTGTACTAATAACGCCTCGTTTCATTCACAACTCCTTTTATTTCCGCCGATATTCTGAGAAATCATACTTGATTATAATATTAAACCGCAGCTTTGTCAAACTACTACGATAATACTTTTATTATTTTCTCAATAAACCTGTTCAGAAACTTCCGTATCGGGACAGATTATCTTGAAATGCGATGTTCAAACTTGTACGCTCTGTACGATTTTGAACTCGTAGCACTGTTCGGTAACGAAATTATCGAACAGTGTCAATATGTTTCTCAAAACGGATAAAGAACTCCTTATATGTTTCGGATACTGCCGGATAAAAATTAAGCAGTATCTTGTTAAAAATACAACACTGCTCTAACCGCTATTTTAGAAGTCTCTGCTTCCGCGCTGCTTGCATTATAACCACAGACCGCCGTATAGCTGTACTGCGTAGATGCAAGCTGTTTCCAGTTTTTAAAACTTGAGTAAAATATGAGAAACGGCAGCGTATCAGTATAATGCCTGCAATAAAAACATGCTTTTGATCATCATGTAACCCATATACCTTTGATAGCTTATTTAGTTGTTGTATTGTTCAGGAATACTAAAGTCCGAGACTGTCGGCTATACTGCACATTGCAGCCAGCGATAGTTCTGCAAATTCCGGAAACGGTATTCCGATATTTTCTATTGACATCATTGCACCTCTATCAGCACCGGCTGCAAATCGTGTTTCTTTCATTTTCTTAGTAATAGATTTAACCTTAACACTCGTAATTTTTTTATCGGGATAAATAAGTGCAATAGCAGTAATAAATCCGGTAATCGGATCGGCTGCATAGAGTGCTTTTTCAAAAAGCGTTTGCGGTACGGTACCTGTATCAGGATTATGAGCTATAATGGCACTGTACATCTCCTCGCAACCGAAATTATGTTGTTTCAAAAGCTCAACAGTTACAGGACCGTGCCGTTCGGGATGTTCTTGCCAGTTAGAAACATCAATATCCAAATCATGGAGTAGTCCGGTAATTCCCCAAAGTTCCTCTTCTGCCGGAGCAAGCTGCTTCGCAAGAACCCGCATAACAGCTTCGACAGCAAACGAATGCGCCATAATATGCTCTGTTGTAACATAGTGATTGAGTAATCCTATTGCTGTCTCTCTCTGTAAATTCATAATTTTCTCCAAGAATAATATTTTTATACCTATCCAGCACATATACTCAAAAATCATCTGTCTTTCAGCTTTTCAATACTACTTTAAAATAGGGTACCTTGAAACATTAGAATAGTCAATACGGCATCTCTAAAAACTTGGTTAGATTTTTTGCAGATGTCTCCATCGGTAAAGCTGATAACAATTTTTCTCGATAAGTCTTTATATTATAATGACTTAAATTAAAATATCGCAAATGAAATCTAGGGACATATAGAAACGGTACTCAAAACGGGCATTATATACTTCATCGTTCCAGCAAGAACAAGCATCAAAATTTGACAATATTCTCTTCCATAATTAGTATGGCTATTGCACAATGTGCCTTGGAAGTAGGTGCGATAGTATGCTGATACATATATCAGCCGCCATCCATGGCAGATCTGCTAGATATTACTGTATAGAGCCTTAATTTTAAACTTGTTGGGGACGGCATACCATCGGCATTAAGCCTCCTCATATCTTTCTACGAATTACCCGGTATTTAGGAGATTTATAATGAAAAAACATTTTTCTCTCAGCTATAAGCTTATTCTTATTTTTGGGGTATTACTTGCACTTGCTTCTCTTGTTGAAGTATTGCTTGCAGTCAAAACAGCGCGTAAAGCCGTAACCGAAAAAGTTGCGGCTCATCTTATCGACAAAGCAACTGATGCTGCAGCAGTGATCGACGGACGCGTTACTGCTTTTTGGCAGTTTCTTGAAGGCATTGCCCGTATGCCGGCACTTACTGATCCCTAAGTGTCTTATAGTGAAAAATACGCATTAGTGAAAAGAGAAACTGATTTTAATAAAAATATATTAAAAATGGACATTTTTGATACATCAGGGATGCTCTATGAACCTGATGGAACTGTTATCTCTGTAAGTGATAAAAACTATTTTAAAGCGGCACTGAAAGGATCTCAATTTCTAACTGAGCCATTTATGTCAAAAATCATTGGTACATTTATACTTACATTTGCTGTCCCCGTTTACGATAATAATCGGGTAGTTGTTGGTGTTCTGGTTGCAAGTATTCCTGCTCAATGGCTTTCAGAGCAAATCAAAGATATTGTAGTCGGCAAAACAGAATATTGCTTTGTCCTCGGACAAACAGGGAATGCTATCGCCCATAAGAATTTTGATTTTGTTACTAAGCAATTTAATGGAATGGAAACCGGAAAAACAGATAAAACTTTCGCATCAGTTGCAAATCTTCACTCAACAGTGATTAATTCACAAAAGTCTTCTATTGTATTTTATACATATAAAGAGACAACAAGTCTCGCTTCCTATGCCAAAATGAAAGTAACCGGCTGGACGGTTATCATATCTGCTCCTATCAATGAGTGCATGGATACAGTCAACACACTCCGTATTACGATGATGAGCATCGGCGTAATCATCTTGGTGATTGTGCTTATTATTGTGTATTTTGTTGCACGGGCAATAGTGCAGCCGATTCAGACTGCCGTTTCAGCCTTGCAAAGTATTACACAGGGTGATGGTGATTTAACTGTCCGGCTTCCTGTGCATGGCAATGATGAGATTACGGATATGTCCGAATACTTTAATGAAACGATTGCAAAAATAGGTAAGTCGATACGGGTAGTCAGTGCAAACAGCAGCACAATGAAAGAAATCGGAAACGAGTTAGCTTCTAACATGACCGAAACTGCCAGTGCTGTACAGCAAATTAGAGCAAATATTGACGGGGTGAAACAGCAAGCCTTAACCCAAGCTGCCAGTGTTACAGAGACAGCGGCAACAGTCGAAGAGATTGTTCGCACAATAAAGCAGCTCAATAGTAGTATCGAAACACAGGCGGTGAGTGTTGCGCAGTCTTCAGCTTCCGTAGAACAGATGGTTGCAAATATAGACTCTATCGGTAAAATACTTGATAAAACTGATGGGGCGATTAAAAGCCTCACAACTGCAACCGGCGATGGCAAAGCAACGTTGGTAACCTCCAATACGGTAACACAGAAAATTGCCGAAGAGTCCGGATCGCTTATGGAAGCAAGCAGCGTTATTCAGCATATCGCCTCACAAACAAACCTGTTGGCAATGAACGCTGCTATCGAAGCTGCCCACGCCGGGGAAGCAGGGAAAGGGTTTGCTGTCGTTGCGGATGAAATCCGTAAACTAGCGGAAGATTCAGCGACGCAGGGAAAAACAATAACCGCAACACTTAAAACTTTATCCGGTGAAATTGAAACCCTCTCGGCTTCATCTAAAACAGTGGAAGCAAAATTCAATGTAATTTTCAGTCTTGCAGAACAGGTGAAAGAGATGAGTAACCGGCTTACAGAGGCGATGCGTGAGCAGGAAAACGGCAGTAAAGAAGTCCTGATTGCGATTAAGAGCATCAACACGGTAACCACGGAAGTACAAGCCGGTTCGGAAGAAATGTTGAAAGGCGGCGAGGGTGTTGCCGAAGAGATGCAGAATCTCGATGGTCTTACTCGCATTATTACTGAAAGCATGAATGAAATGGCTTCCGGCGCGGTACAGATTAACAATGCCGTGCAGGAAGTAAACGAGATTACGCAAAAGAATAAAGGTGCGATTGAGAGGTTGGCAGAGGAGGTGTCGAAGTTCAAAGTCAGTTAGGGGATGTTTTTTCGATAAGTCATAATACTAAAAAGACTTATCAAAAAAATCATTATAAGATTTGCTGATGAGGCATCTATAAAAAATCTATACCTGAGTTTTTTGCAGATGCTCTATACTTTTTAGCTTGGGTTGTATCTTCATGCCGCTCTGTATTAAGCGAAGTAAACGGATTGCAGCATTGGTATATAATTCCTCTGCCCTGTCCATAGCCGCCTGTAAATTCATCGGCGAATCAACCAGCGGCATAATACTTTCAATACCGTAGTCATAGAGTGCTTCTGCCCCTTCACCGATAGAGCCGGTAATCATTACGGCAGGTATATTCCGCTCTTTACAGCGTTTACCGATCCCGCTTGGAACTTTTCCTAAGATAGATTGTCCGTCTGCACAACCTTCACCGGTTACTACCAGATCAACATCATCAAGTAATTGGTTAAACTGCATAATATCCAGCATCGTTTCGATACCTGATTGCAATGGGGCGTTCAGAAAAATATGAAAAGCAGCACCTAAACCGCCTGCCGCTCCTGCTCCGGAAATGCCGTCGGCATCGATACCTGTTACCCTATGCAGCAGTTGTGCGTAGTGGAACATGCCGCATTCAAGCTGTTCTAATATTTCAGGTGTGCCGCCTTTTTGTTTCCCAAAAGTGTAGGTTGCTCCGTTTTTGCCGGTAAGCGGATTATTCACATCACAGAGAATCCTGATATTAGATTCAGCAATAGCCGGATGTAAGGCGGCAGCATCAATAGCTGCTGCATGGGCTAAGTCAGCACCGGTACCGGCTAACGGTTTTCCTGCTTTATCAAAAAAACGTACACCCAGTGCTCGAAGTGCCCCCATACCACCGTCATTGGTAGCACTGCCGCCAAGACTGATATGCAATGTGCGGCAGCCTTTTTCAAGTGCATCTCGTATAAGCTCCCCTGTTCCGTAGGAAGTCGTCTGGAGCGGATTTCGTTGAGACAGCGGTACTAATGGCAAACCGGAAGCTGCTGCCATTTCAATAATTGCGCAGTTGCCGCCAAATATACCGTATACTGCGTCTACCGGCTCCGCAAGCGGACCGGCTACCCGTACAGTTTCATATCGTCCGCCAGTTTTCTGTACTACTGCTTCTACTGTGCCTTCTCCGCCGTCTGCAATGGGAATACCGATTACCTCACACCCGGGAAAAACGCTGTATGCAGCTTGTTCAAATAATTCACAAATACGTTTTGAGGATATACTGCCTTTAAAAGAATCTGAAGCACAAAGAAGTTTCATACTAAAGCCGCCTATTTCTGTTTAACGGATAAAAATAAGTGAAGCAATATAGATGGTAACAATTGTTGTAATTCCCATTACTGCCGTTACACCGGTTTGACACTTATACGCTGTTTTTGTATTCATATCCGAGAACTGTGAAACTACCCAAAAATACGAATCATTTGCATGAGATACTGTCATAGAACCAGCTCCTATTGCCATAATGATCAATACCCGTGCAAGCGGTGCAGTAAATCCCAAGGCAGACATCAGCGGAGCAATCATGGCAGAAGTTGTAATCATAGCAACGGTAGACGCTCCCATCGCTGTTTTTAACAAAGCAGCGATAATAAACGGTAAAAAGATTCCAGCTCCCGTACCTAAAAGCGAATTGCTTAAGGTGTCGGCAAGCGGCAGCTTTTGCAATATGGCACCGAAAGCTCCTCCTGCCCCGGTAATAGCGAGGATGCTTGCGGATTGTGTTACACCTTCACTGATCCATTTGATAGCGGAATTTTTTTCTTGTTTTGGAATAAGTGTCATCGCTAAAAAAATGCCAAGTAATAACGCAATGACAGGATTACCGATAAATGAAATACAAGTATGGATACTGCCCGTTCCGAAAGGCGACCCGGGAAAGTCGCTGACTGATTTTAATGCAATTAATATAATCGGCAACAGAATAGGGGCAAAACTATGCATCGCAGTAGGTAATTTTCCATATTTTTCTATCAGTTGCTCAACAGAATATTCAGGATTAGCGGGAATGGGTATGCGTTTTGCAACAGTATTTGCGTATATAAGAGCAGAAAGCATTGCAGGAATGGAAACAATTAATCCGACTAAAATAGTAAGCCCCAAATCAGCCTCCAAAGTACCTGCCATTGCTATCGGGCCTGGTGTAGGCGGTACAAGACAGTGCGTTGCATACAATCCGCCCGACAAAGCAGTCGCCATGACAGCAAGAGAGATATTGCTATTGCCGGCTAAAGCCCTGGAAATAGGACTTAAGATAACAAAGCCTGAATCGCAAAATACAGGAATACCTGTTATATATCCTGTAATACCGATTGTTAATACGCTTTTATCCTTCCCGACAAGTTTTAAAATGGTTTGCGCCATTGTCAAGGCAGCTCCGGTTTTCTCTAAGATAGTACCGATAATCGTTCCTGCTAAAATAACAATACCGATATTTGCAAGAATACTGCCAAATCCGTTTTTTACAGTTTTAATTACCTCTTCCGCCGGTATACCGCACACCAGACCAACGAGAATAGCAATAATGGTAAGAACCAAAAAAGGATGCTGATTAAACTTAGAAATTGCAATAATCATCGCAATAACTGAAACAATAATAACGGTGAAAATGACGGTGCCTGACATAGTGGCCTCCTATATAAAAAGTTAAGAAGAAAGTATCAACTTTCGATTGGGAACGGGGCTGTCTTTTGGGACATCCCCCTGATACTTACAAATCAACACAGTCTCCTGTTCCTAAATAGCAGCTTGTTATATCGGGGTATTCTGTTGCTATTTCCTGCACTAATTGACCTGAACAATGATTAAACCCTATTAATGATACCCCTAATTCTTTCATAATTCGGAAACTTTCGCGAATCCGCTGTGCATCGGCTTCTATTAAATGAGTACCCCCGAAAACTGCATAAATTGGTTTGCCTGTTTGTTTTTGTACGGATGTCAGTATATTTACTATTCCCGGATGACTACAGCCTACAAGAACAACCGTTCCTTTTTCTTCTTCAATAACAAGACACAGTTCGTCATTGAACGGATCGCAACACCACTCATTACCGTTTTTTATGCTAAATCGGTCGGGTATATGTTCAAAGATATGCGTTCGCTGAAAATTGCTCATCACAAAGCAGTGTTCACTAAGGGGTAAAATATGTTTGCATATTCGATGTTCTATATTCCGTTCCTTTAGCAGTGCTTCGCTAAAACCTGTTCCCAAGTAGGTAGAAATGATGCCATTGCGTTCATATTTTTCCTGAAAGAAACCGGAACCCGTTACAAAAGGGCAGGCAAGACCATGTTTGACAAAGTGAGGATAGCCGCCTGCGTGGTCGTAATGACCATGACTGCATACCGCATAATCGGCAGCCTCTATCTGAATACCGAGTTTACCGGCATTCGTGACCGTTGAACAGCCTGCACCGAAATCAAAAAAAAGCCGTAATCTATCGGTTTGAATAAAAAATGATAATCCATGTTCTGCAATCAGAGCCTTATGATTGCTTTGAAGATTATCCATAACTGTTATTAATCTCATCCATCACTCCTTTCTGTTGTAGCCGTGTTATCAGTACGCATGGGGATGTCATTGCCAGCGGGAATGACATCCCCTATCTGCTAAAGAATATATTATAAATCATTTTCTTAACAGAAAAAAACGATAGGCTTTCAGTTTTTGGATAGCCTCGTACCCTATTTTTTATTGTACAGCACCGTATCAACTGCCGCTTTTATGAAATTGCGGTAATGGATTGTAACTTACATTATAATCATAGGTATCTTGATGTTCATATTTTTTGAAAAAATTAACAATAAGGTATGTGATGGGAGTAAAGACTATTTCGATAACAGTCTTAAAAAGATAGTTTGATAGTGCCATTGCTGTTAATACGGCAGCGGGGTATAAACCAGCAAATGCAATAAGGACAAAAACAACACTATCAAGTAGTTCTCCGACTATCGTAGAACCAATAGTACGCATCCAAAGGTGTTTACCGGATGTAAGTACTTTCATTTTTGAAAGTACTGCCGCATTACTGTACGATCCAATAAAATATCCGCAGATACTGCCTGCGCTAATACGCGGCATTTGTAACAGTATATTATTAAAGTCTTCTTGCAGCTCCCAACTGCCTTCTGCCGGCATACTACCAATAATCCAAATATTGAATGTCATAAAAAGCAGGGTAACAAAGCCGGTCCAGATAACCTTACGGGTATCTTTATAGCCGTATACTTCGGCAAGTACATCACCGAATATGTACGAGAAAGGAAACAGCAAGGTGCCTCCGTCAAAGACAAACGGACCAATCTGCACCATTTTTGCCGCTAAAATATTCGACAAAACCAACACACCGACAAAGAGTCCGGAAAGAACCGGCAAGAAATTCTTTTTCTTAATGAAGTCTACTTCATTTTCAAAAATTGTATGTACCATTCTGTAAGTATAGCATATTTGATACATGAAGCATAGGGGGTATTGTTTTATGATGTCGCCGGCACTCTAGCAGTGTTACTAGATACGTATCCCTTACTTTTTCCCCGCAAGAGCTGCTTCCCATTCTTCTTTTGTTGCTGCCCGTGTGATGCTCATGCCGGACATACTGGTTTGAATTGCTTCTGATACAGCTGATGAACCTCCGCTGATGACACGTACAAGAGGTGATCGCGGATCTTCAGGGTTAGTGTCTATAACTTGTGCAATAGCTTTATTTGCGAGAACAACAAAACTGCCGATCGGAAAAAAAGATAGCGCACAAAGCAATGCACGCAGTATATCTTCATCATATAGCGCACGTTTATGCATAAAGATATTCATAAGTCCTTCAGCAGGTTCCAGTGCTTCTTTGTAGCGGCGCGGTGAAATAGCTGCCTCATAGGAACACGCAACTGCAATAATTTTACCGTAGCGCGAAATCTTTTCTCCGGTAAGCCGCTGCGGGTAGCCTTTCCCATTTTCACACTCATGATGATCTAATGCCCCTAGGCAAATCGGCAGTGTAAATTTTGATTTTTTCAGTATTTTACAGGATAGAACCGGATGCACATGGAGATATTTTCGTTGTTCATCAGATAATTTTGCTTCCCCTGCATAAATTTCTTCAGGGATATGGGTTAGTCCAATCTCATGTAACAGCGATGCGATTGCAAGGTCATTGAGTTGCTGATCCGTCATTTCAAGTTGTATTCCGATAACAAGTGCAAAAACAGTAGAGCGCAGTGCATGTATAGTTAAAAAATCATCAACATTATATGGTAAAATACTTTGTAATATTAAGATTAACTGTTTATTATTTTTAACAAACAATGCCAGTTCTTTCGTTTTTGCCGTAATAGCATGGACATCAAGCGTTTTTGTTTTTTTATATCGATCGTATACCCGTTTTGTAAATGTTAAAAATTGTGAATATACCTTTGCAATAGACGCACCGGATTGCTGCTTATCGGCATTTTGAATAGGCTGGGTACTTACCTTAGGTTTAGAGTCTTGTTCGGCTATTTCTTTAGGTTGTTCTTGTTCCGGAAGCTTTTGGGAATAGGTTCCTTCAGTATAGAGTGTTGTAAATTGCCAATCTTGAATTAAATATTTTAATTCTTGAGAAAATGTCATACCGCTAATAAAAAGTAAAAATTTCTTATCCAGATACACATCTTCTGTAAAACACACAGAATTTTCTATTTCTAAAAGTTTTAATGCATGCACTTTAGTTACGCTCCTATCGTATCATCCTGCTCATACAGAGTATGTTATCATAAAAAGACATACTGTATCTCCAAATCAATAAAATATGCAGAAATCTACTCCGATAAAAAGAGGCGGCGCATTGAAAGTATTATGCTGCACACTGCTGCTTGCTGCGTTTTAAAACGCTCTATACTGTAGGAAAGCCGTAGCTTTGCGGTAATGTAGCACTCTTCCACGCTATCGCCTTAGAGCCGGTCTGTTTAATAACTTCGTTGGCGAACAGGTCTATGAGTGTAATATCTCATTTCAAGGCACCCTGTTTTGAAACGCAATTTTCCGGACAGGTCTAGTATAGCATATTTTACATAAAAGTAAAAGATAGTGCAAGGATAGGTTATTATAAAGTCAGAGATTTTAGGCTAAGTCTGTAGAGGTGCCCGAGAATAGAACCGTAAAAGAGGGCAATTAAAATGGGGCTTTCTATATTTTCAAAATGATCTATGGCAAAATGCCGGAAAATGTGGTATCATACTATATGCTGCTGAGTGAAATTCAAACGCCTGTTTCACATTTATACGGTGCAGGCAAAGCGGTAGAGGCACAGCTTAAACGGCTTAATATCTGCACTGTTGGTGAGCTGCTCCAGCACTGGCCTCGTATGTGGGAAGACCGCAGCTGTTATCATACATTGAAAGAGTGGAAAAACCGCCATAAATTGAATGTACGAGTAGTCATTACTGCGCATCAATGGTTCGGCTTTGGGAACATGAAAACGCTCAAACTGATTATCAAAGATAACGAAGGTGTCCGTGCAGAACTTCTTTGCTTTAATCGCGGATTTCTGGAAAAAAGTTTCCCGCCGAATTCGTGTGCAGTAGTTTATGGAAGCTTTTCTGTAAAATATGGGGCATTGCAATCAAGCAGCTTTGAAATTGAAAGCCCTGAAAAAGCATCACAAGCAATTCTGCCCGTCTATCCGCTTACGCAAGGACTGACACAGGCAAAACTTAGAAAACTTATACATACTGCATTGCAAACCTATGCCCGCGGGATAGAATCTGAGCTGCCGCAAGCAGTGTTACAAACATACCAGCTGCCGCCGAAACAGCAGTTAGTATTTTCTATGCATTGTCCTATAACGATGCAAGAAACGGCGCAAGCACATGATGCTCTTGTGTTTGAGGAGTTTTTTCTCTATGAAACTGCAATAGGTTTACGTTCCTTACAGCGGCGCGGCAGCCTTCCTCGAACGGCAACACCTAATTCTTCAATAGACACTGCACAATATACGCCTGATACCGCAGCATATACCGCATTACAGCGGGTATTGATTGGGCGGCTTCCATTTGCATTAACACCGGATCAATATAAAGTTGCAGCAGAAATCAATGCAGATATTGACAGTATGGTTCCTGCCGCCCGCCTTATTCAAGGTGATGTGGGTTCAGGAAAAACGCTTACTGCATTTTTAGCCTGCATAAAGATAATAGAATCGGGGGGACAAGCTGCTTTTATGGCTCCAACAGAGCTGCTTGCCCGCCAACATGCAGAAAATGCAGCAAAATTACTTGAACCGATCGGCATTCGGCTTGCGTTTCTAACCGGTAATTTAAAGGCAAAAGGAAGAAGTCAACTGCTTAATCAGCTATCACTGGGAAATATCGATCTTGTTATCGGAACACACGCACTTTTCTCCTCCGCAGTCCGGTATCACAATCTCCGCATTGTAATTATTGATGAACAGCACCGCTTTGGTGTTTTACAGCGGGCAGCAATTATTCAAAAGGGCATAGAAAGCAATGAAGAAAAAAAAGCACCGCATTTTTTAATGATGAGCGCAACGCCAATTCCCCGTACCCTTGCACTTTCTATGTTCGGCGATCTTGATATTTCCGTGATTAAAACAATGCCGCTTGGACGTAAACCGGTTATTACCTATCGTGCAGCTCAGGAAAAAGCTGAACGGGTGTATCATTTTATTGATGAACAGATACAAAAGGGTAGACAAGCGTATTTTGTCTATCCGCTTATTGAAGATTCTGATTCAGTAAGCCTAAAATCCGCTGAAGAAATGTTTACGCGCCTATCGGCTTTTTTCCCCAATTACCGGCTTGCACTGCTGCATTCACGCATTGATGAACAAGCAAGCAGGGCGATTATGCAGGAATTTCGAGCAGGCTCTATTCATATTTTGGTTGCTACCAGTGTGATAGAAGTAGGAGTTGATGTTCCAAATGCTGTTTGTATGGTGATAGAGCATGCGGAACGGTTCGGCTTATCCGCCTTGCATCAATTACGTGGCAGAATCGGTCGCGGCAGTGAACAAGGGTATTGTTTTCTATTATATGGTAAAAATATTACTGAAACCGGTAAAGCGCGGCTGACTATTATGGGTACAACCACTGACGGCTTTCTTATTGCGGAAGAAGATCTAAAACTTCGCGGACCGGGCGAAATCGGCGGTACTGAGCAGTCGGGATATTGCGGTTTCCGTATTGGTGATCCTGTCCGTGATGCAAAAATTTTAGAGCAAGCCCGTACTGCAGCGTTTGAAGTATTAGCAAGGAATTACAGTGTAGGGCATCTGCAAAATGACTAAAAATCACACTAAACATATTGACTTTATATACGGTTATTTGCTATACTGAATGTATCGTTACATTCGGGGGTGTAGCTCAGTTGGCTAGAGCGCTTGCATGGCATGCAAGAGGTCAGGGGTTCAATTCCCCTCATCTCCATATATATCAATTAAAAATGCAGGAAGGATACCCGTAATGGATACAACCACTCTTGATCCCGATCTGGCGGCTTTACTGGAAGATATTCCTGTTGCACCTTCTAAAACACCTCTTGATTTATTCCCCGATATTGGTGATGATATTATGTTATCGTCATCTCCGGAGGCATCTGGCGGTGAGGAACGTGATGCAAGTAGAGTTGACTTAACAGTAAAAGAATTTCCAAAAATTGAACAGTTTTATAGCGATATTCCGCACACGTATTTTGATTCAACAGATTTTTATAAAAAAGTGTTGAAGAATTGCGGCGAGACTGCTCAGCGTCTTCATAATCTCCTTACAAAATATTTAACTGCTCAAGATCAAAAGGATAAGGGCGTATATCGCCAGCAATTATTGACAAATTATTGGCAATTTATTGCTGCACTGGCAGTGAGGCTTTCTACTGACGAGTATGCTGCTGAAAAGAAGTATGCATTACGGTATGGGCTTTTATTGCCTACGTTACTTACTGCTGAGCAAAAAAATATTTTTGCAAAGATTATTGATGAAAATCCCTATAATGAACCGGTTTATTATACTGATGAGTGGTTGCATGCGATTGCAGTAGGGCTTGTAAATCCCTCATCAACCGATGAGGTAAAAACAAAGCAAAGCAATATGACCGCTCATTTTCAGCAATTATTTAATAAAGCGAAAGGAAAATTGCAAAGTGCTGAAAATTTACTACGGGCAAAGTCAGAAGAGCGGAATAATGCAGAGGAACTTGTAAAAGAACGTTTAAATGCATTATTCATCCATGAAAATATTGTTGGATTTTCAGGTATAAAAGCTCCATTCACCGAAATACAGAAACGCAGTGTTAATGATATTGGGGAAGCTCTTAGAAAATTATTAACACTTGATCGCGAACTGACGGGATTTTTAAATGAGTATCGTAAAACTGAAGATGATATACGTTCTCTGCAAGAAAAGATAGCCGCAGCAGGTAACGGAGAACTGAATGTTTCTGGTGTAAGTGCAGAGCTTGATACAATCCGTCAAATGGTCAAAATGAGCTGTGGAAGAAAAGGAAATCATTTCCCTGTCTTGACACGTGAGTTTTTCCGCTGTCATGCTAATGAAGTAGGTACTCGCGAAAATGTACTCACAATAATGCGCTGGATTGAAAGTATTGACAAAGAGGCGTATTGCCGGCAATACCGCGCACAGCTTAATAGAATACCGCCGTTTGTGATTTTGCTTCCTTCATACGGTGATGTCGGCTTTTGCTGGGAACCTTTTGACCGCTATAATCGGGTTACAAGCCGCGGAAGAATTGCCATACCAATGTATACAAAGAATCTTAAAACAGCGTTACTAACTGCTACCGCTGATCTGCGCTGGCAGGTAGCAAAAGAAAAAGCCTCCTATTATTGGATGGAAGAGGGGCTAACCGGTAATTACTATCAATGGTTTCAAGCACAAAAATTAAAGGGTGATGTAAAAGAATATTTTATTCACGATTATCTTATTTGGATGTTGAAAGAAAGTGAAGGTATACAAAAGCTTGAGAAAGAAGTGCGCAATGTGTTTTGGCGTTATATGCCGTTCTCGGCTCCTGTAAAAGAAGAATTGAGAACCCGTGCACCGATTTATCAAGAATTGTATCAAAAAGATATAAACCGTCAAATGTCAGACGGGTACTAATCGTTACCGGTGTTCATGTGCGGCTGATTTTTCTGTATAGTGCATCATGCTGTTGTATTTACGCTTAGGGTTTTGTTAGACGGTTGCCCGTAGCGGGGTGTAAAAGGTGATTAAGAGTTATGAATATAGCAAGCGTTTTTTCAGATATAGATGGTACACTCTTAAATTCAAATCATAAAATAACTCCGCTTACGCTCAATGCAATAACGCATTTGCAAAGAAAAGGGGTAAAGATGTCGTTGATTTTATTCAACAAGCTGCATACGATATAAGTGTTTGTATTTATTCACTGAATCAATGGATTACAAAAGATAAACATGATGAGCGAGTAAAACGTGAGGAACAGATTGTAAAGGCGCAAGCACAACAGGGAAGTATAGATGATGTCGCCGATGATTGTATAAATAAAATAATGTGTATAAGTGATCCTGATACGACGGTACGAATTGAAAGGGATTTAAAATCTAAATTCTCACAGCTTTCCATTGTAAAATCATCTGATATTCTTCTTGAAATTATGGCAGCAGGAATAAACAAAGCAACTGCAATCCGAGATTTTTGTTCAATTATGCATTTTGATGTAAACAATGCAATTGCTTTTGGAGACAATTACAATGATGAAGAAATGCTTTTAGGAACCTCTAAAAACTTCCGTTTTTAGAGGTTTTCCTTAGATTTATTTGCGATGTTTTAATTTAAGTCATTACTATATAAAGACTTAAATTAAAACTCGTTGTCAGCTATGCTGATAAGGCATCTTCTAAAAATCTATACCTGAGTTTTTAGAGATGCCCTTTTGTCTGTTGGACAGGGATGTTTAATGGAGAATGCTCCTATTGCATTGAAAAAGAAACTTGAAAATAAACTGATTATTACTCTCAGCAATGATAATGATGGGATATATAATATACTAAAGAAAATCACATAACGAGCAGTGGGTCTTTCACTCATTAGCTAAAAAGTCATATACATTTTTCATCTCACCATCGCATTTAAATCTAAGGAAACAGGTGACCAAAGCTCACCACCAAAAACTGCTTCGCAATCCGCCAATGCGGATAAATAAACTATTTCCTTACAGAGAAAGCCGATAGCCTTTTAGTTTTTGACGGCTTATGGGCTTCCGTTCTTTTACTCCATGTGCTTCTTGACATTTATTGCAGTCGTATGGATAATCTAGTTATCTATGAACATAGTATAAGGAGTTCTAAATGAGAATATTAAGTAAACTTATCGTGGCAGCGATTGCTGTTGCATGTTTTGGCATCGTTGCATGTAATACGCCTTCTGACACGGCATCATCAGGCACTACTACGGGAAAAACACCGGATCAAAAGACAGTAGAATCAGTAAAAAACAGCCTGACTGTACCGAACACTATCCGCAATGATCAGAAGAAAATTAACTTGCTTAAAGCTAAAGACGGTGCTGCAATAAAATGGTCGTCGAATTCACCCGGTATTATAGATGCAGATGGCAACGTTACCCATCAAGAAGGAAATGCATCTAACACAGTTGAGCTTACCGCAACAATAACGAAAGGCAAGGCTTCCGATAAAAAAAATTTTACGGTAAAAGTTGATCAAAAGAGTAAAGTTCTTTCAGCAAAGGAAATACTTGATATGCTTACCATACCGGAAAGCGTTAGCAACGGTCAAAATAAGATTGAGCTGCCAAAAACCTTTAAGGGAGCTGCGATAACATGGTCGTCTGATAAAACGAGCATTATAGATACTGATGGCAACGTTACCCATCAAGAAGGGAGTGCATTCGACTCGGTTGAACTTACAGCGGCGATAACGAAAGGTGCGGATACCGCCCAAAAGAAGTTTACAGTAAAAGTGTATCAAAAGAGTAAAGTTCTTTCAGCAAAAGAAATACTGGATATGCTTACGCTTCCTGAAAGCGTTGGTAACGATCAAAATAAGATTGACCTGCCTACAACCTCTAACGGTGCTGCGATAACATGGTCATCTGATAAAACGGGCATTATTGATACCGATGGTACTGTTACGCATCAAGAAGGAACAGGATTTGATACAGTGAGCCTGACGGCTTCGGTAACTACAGCTAGGGATTCTGATCAAAAAATATTTACGGTGCAAGTTGAACAGAAGCCTAAAATTCTTTCAGAAAAAGAAATACTTGATATGCTTACGATACCGGAAAGCGTCAGCAAAAATCAAAAGCAGATTACGCTACCGAAAACTTCTCACAGTGCTGCAATAACATGGACATCGGATAAAACAAATATTATTGACGAAAATGGAAAGGTTACTCATCAGGAGGGTACAGATGTTGATGAAGTTATTCTGACAGCTGAGGCAGTTAAGGAACAGGATACTGCCAAAAAGCAATTTACGGTAAAGGTTTATCAAAAGAATAAAGCACTTTCGCCAAAAGAAATACTTGATGAGGTTGACATTCCGCTTACATATAATGAGAACACCTATGAAGATCAAACAATCAGTATGAAAGATTCACAAACAGTGGAAGGAAAAACGGTAACTATTACTTATAATTCAAATGATGAAAAACACTTAAAATACGATCAAAGCACCAAGAAAATAACCATACACCATGATATTGCCGATGTAACCGCACTGCTTTCTGCAACGCTTACCTGTGGGGGAGAACACAAGACAAAACAGATTCCAGTTGTAATAAAACACATTCCAGAGCTTAAACGCACAGCTACCGGAATAACAACTACGTTTACGTTTGACGGTACTTGCATTACAAAAGAAAGCACTGATAAGCCGGAAACAAATAATGCGCGGTTCTCGTATACAGCCGATACAAAAACCGGACTTGTTACGCTGACTAAAACGCATATTTTTAAGAATGGCGAATGGTGTGATGAGCAAAAAGCTGTAGACGCAGATATTAAAAATACTATGGCTATACCTAATATTTTAAAGGCTACATACAATGCGCCAACTCTTGAAAATTTTAGAAGTGTTGTAAATGCAACTCGCCAACAAAATATTACAAATAATAACGATTTGATTACATACATTCTAAAGGAAGAATATATACGCAATTATTTTGATGGGATGAAAACAAGTTCAACGGTTGAAGATTTTAAAAAGATTGGAGATACTAAACAAGCTGACGGTATAAGAAAATTCTGTATACAGGAAATAAAAGCAGCAACCTCTCATTATAATATTCCATCTACAGAATCTTTTGTCGAAATGTTTGAAAAAATGGAAACGGCAATGGCTGAACACATTAAGACGAGAATCTCTAAAACATTTTTTGCGCGTAAACAATTCCAATATAAAGTACTGGTAGAAAGTAATAAAAACGCCTATTCGTGTGGTATGTGGTTTGAAGCTGTATATATGTACGACAATACGTCACGCTGGTATAAACAGGTCGGCTCGTGGAGCAACATAAGCTATGAGGATAGGGCATGGAAGTTAGAAGATAGGAACACTCATATTACTTATTACGGGAATTTTAATACAGACTATACTCAATTTACCTATTCTGAAAAAGAAGATCAAACAAGCCAAAATAATAGTACAGTTACGAAAGAAAACGGGTCATGGACATTTGGAGAGCCTGTTGTAGATGCTGCCGGAAAAGTCAGCATGAAAGCCAATAAAACCGACTCGGGGGAAGCAGTTACGCTGGAGTTTAGCCCTGCTTCGATGTAGTTTTCGCAGGTGAATATTAGTGGGAACGGGGGATGTCATTGTCGGCGGTAATACTGATGGTAATACCGCCGACAATACCGATGGTATGTTACCGGCATGGATAGCCCCATTCCCTATCTATAAAATATTTTTCAATGTTTCTGTAAATTTTATCAACAGAGTTTTCATAAGCACTTTTTTGTTGTATACTGATAAGAAGATCATTGCGGGACTCTCTGTCCGTACACTTTGTGATTAAAAAGGAAAGAAGGCGGCGTATGAAACTATATAGCACACGGCAAGTTGGTTTTTCGATACTGTTGATAGGCGGAATTATGGCATTGGGCGCATATAATTTCGGCTTTTACCGCGGACAAGAAGATCAGCCGGCTAGGGAACCGGTTGGAGAGATTGAGGCATTTGCACAGGCAGGGAAGAATACTGAACTCACGCAGAAGCCGGCGGAGAATTCTACTCCGGATGCATCGAAAAATATCCAGCCGCTGGTTGTATCTGAAAACGGTGCCTACACACTCGAAGAAAAACAGAATATTAGTGTTTATGAGCAGACAAATGAAGCGGTTGTAAATATTACCACCGAAACAATGGGGATTAACTGGTTTTTAGAGCCGATCCCGCTGGAAGGCGGTTCAGGTTCTGGGTCAATTATTGACAGCCGCGGCTATGTACTAACAAATGGACATGTTATTGATGAGGCAACAAAGGTGTTTGTATCGCTTTCGGATGGCAGTCAGTATAAGGCAAAGGTTATCGGTATTGATCGCGAAACGGATTTAGCGGTGCTGAAATTTGAACCGCCGAAAAATATGCAGTTGACGACGATAAAATTCGGGGAATCTGAACGGTTGAAAGTCGGGCAGCGGGTGTTGGCAATTGGAAACCCGTTCGGGCTTACCAGAACGCTGACTGTTGGTATTGTGTCCGCTCTCGGCAGACCGGTACAAACTGAAAAAAATATTGTTATAAAAAATATGATTCAAACCGATACAGCGATCAATCCGGGAAATTCCGGCGGACCGCTTTTAGGCGCAGATGGGCGGATGGTTGGGATCAATACTATGATTTACTCTACGTCGGGCAGTTCTGCCGGTGTCGGCTTTGCGGTACCGGTTAGTACGGCAAAACGGGTCGTTGCTGAAATTATTAAATATGGAAAAGTCCGCCGTGCATCAATTGATGCTGAATTGGTACAGCTTAATGCGTCTATTGCAAGTTATGCAGAACTGCCGGTTGAAAAAGGCTTGCTGGTTTCCCGTGTTAAAAAAGGCAGCAATGCAGAGCAGGCTGGTTTACGCGGCGGTGCTAATGCGGTTCGGTACGGTATCGGTAAACGTGCCTCGGTGATTTATCTTGGAGGAGATATTATTACTGCGATTGCCAATCAGCCTATTACTAGTTTATCTGACTACTATTCAATACTGGAAGATAAAAAACCGGAAGAAACTATCCCCATTACCGTTCTCCGCGGCTCAAAAACGCTTACTTTAAACCTCACTCTTTCCGAACGGGAAGACTAACGGCGTGTATGATACGGAATGGCAAAGAAAAAAACTGAAGTACAATTCCGGTGCAGCGGATGCGGCTACACCCAGCCGAAATGGATGGGTCGCTGTCCGTCTTGCGGTGAATGGAATAGTTTTGAAGAACATGTAGTTGATGCAGGCGGTACAGCAAATGTCGCGGGTTTTGGTGCTGCCGGTTCGCCGCATCTTGTTGATGAAGTCTATCCTGTTCCGCTGTCTCAGGTGCCGGCAGATGATGCGGAGCGAATCAGTACCGGTATAGCAGAGTTCGACCGCGTACTGGGCGGCGGGGCGGTAAAGCGTTCCGCTGTGCTCATAGGCGGAGAACCGGGAATTGGGAAATCAACACTTTTACTGCAAGCAGCATCAGCATGTAAAAAACCGGTACTCTATGTATCAGGGGAGGAATCTGCCGGTCAAATTCGCGGACGAGCAAATAGACTTGCTATACCAATGAAAAATATCGAGCTGCTGTGTACAAACTCGGTAGAAAATATTGAAAAAGTGTTAAATAAGCTTAATCCGCTCATTGTTATTATTGATTCAGTACAAACGCTCTTCTCTCCTCAGGCGGGCAGTATTCCGGGGACTATCAATCAGCTGAAATTTTGCGCGCATGAACTGGTGCAATGGGTGAAAGAGCGCGATTCAATCTTACTTTTTACAGCACATGTAACTAAAGAAGGCAGTATAGCCGGTCCGAAAGTGCTAGAGCATCTGGTTGATACTGTGATTTCTTTTGAACGGAATGAAGACGATGTACGCTTTTTGCGCGCACTCAAAAATCGTTTTGGTTCTGTTGATGAGTTAGGTATTTTTCACATGGAAGAGAAGGGGCTAACCGCAGTTCAAGACCCCGCAACGCTGTTTATTGTCCATCGGCAGGGAGAATTGCCTGCCGGTTCTGCAACGGTTCCCGTGTTTGAAGGCAGCCGTGTCTTTATGGTAGAAATTCAAGCCCTTACTGTCCCGGCAAAGGGAGCAATGACTCGTGTGTTTTCTGATAAAGTGGATTCTGCACGGGTAAGCAGAATAGCTGCGGTATTAGAAAAAAGGGTTGGCTTGCGGTTTTCTGATCAAGATATTTATGTCAATGTTGCAGGCGGTATTCGGCTGCGGGAACCGGTGATTGATCTTGCGCTTGCCCTTGCGTTGTATTCAGCCCGCACGGATATTCCTGCAAAAAAGAATGAAGCATTCATCGGCGAGCTGAGCTTAGCAGGGGAAATCCGCCCGGTGCGGAAGTTAAAACCTCTTTTAAAAACCGCACATGGGCTGGGCTTTTCTGCAGTGTACGCCCCCGCAGGCGATACGGAAGGAATTGATGCTGCTGAAATTCACACAGTAGAAAATCTTGCGGAAACCATTAAAAAAGTATTCGGTTCGCACACGTTTTCCAGCACTGACAAGACGGTAAGAGTAGACTGCTAAAGGAGATAGCTGCGCAGCGTATCGAAAAGGAATAAATATGAATCAGGATCAGGTGAAAGACATATTATTACAAATTGAAGATACCTCACTGGATTTTTCAGTAACCTTTACGGGAAAATCCAGCAAAAAAGTGAATGGTCTGTATAAACCGGATATCCACGAAATAATGCTCCATAATAAAAATTTTTCTGTGGATAATGAGTTACTCTATACGGCAATCCATGAGTACACGCATCACTGTTTATGCGAAGCGGACGGCGGAGTGTATTCTTCTCGGGTGCATACTCAGCGGTTTTGGAGTACCTTTCATCGGCTGTTGAAAAAGGCGGAGGAAAAAGGTTTTTACCGGATTATGCCGGAAGATGCTCCTGAGCTATTGGAATTAACCGAAACAATCCGCACTACCATTATGACAGAAGACGGTAAATTGATGAAAGAGCTGGGGCGGCTCTTAGGAAAGGCCCGTACCCTGTGCAAAACTGCTGGTGTTCGCTATGAAGACTACATAGACCGTGTTCTATGCCTTCCCCGTACATCTGCCGCTGCCATTGAAAAAATCCATGTGTTTGATGTAAAGCCGGAATTAGGCTATGAAGCGATGAAAGTAGTTGCGAATATTGCCAATCCTGACAAGCGGCAGGCAGCAGAGACTATGTTTTTGCAAAACTATAGTCCGGCTTCAGTGCGGGATTCTATTAAAGCAAAACCGCCGGAAGAAGAACCGCGCCGGAAATTAGAGAAAGAAAAGCACCGCTTAGAAAAAGCAATTGCCTGTTTGCAGCAGCGGTTGCATGAAGTAGAAGACTCGCTTGCCGGTATTCCTGTTGCTCCATTTGTAATGACCATTATCTTTTTTGCACAGATACTGTGCAGCGGTTTTGCAGACAGTGTTGCTGATACCCGCATCCAAGTACCCGACATTCCGGCAGTGCCGTCTATTGAAATAGGGCAGGGGATAGGTGCGCCGATGCAGCGTCCTACCATAAAGCCGCCGGTTATTCAGCCTATTGTACCTAATACGAATAGTCTGAAAAAAAACAATACAAAAAAAAGTACGGAAACTACCGCTCCCTCTCGCGATTATATGCCGCCGCTTTCTTCATATCAGGATGCGGCAGAAAAAAATATCCAGCCGGTTAATGGGCTTAATGCCCGTGTACTTTCTTCTCTTGCACAAAATTCCGGTAATATGCTGTTGTTTGATAATATGCTATCAGGAGTTAATCAATTACCGGCAGCTTCATCGACAGCTATGCTCGGTACTATCTTAACAGAACTGGAAAAAATTCGGCGTAATACTGAAAACACCGGTGTAAAACCGCAAACTGAGTCTCACCACTCCAATGTGCAAAAAGCAGCTTCCACTGTACAGCAAGAAACTGCTCCCGATACGGATATTGTGCAGCAGCAGAAAAATAATTCAGCGGATTTTGCTCCATATAAAGCTGCGGCGGAACTTGTCCGCCTTAAAATTAATAACCGCGAGATAAAGAACGATTTAACGGATACTTTTTGTTCTTCTGCAGGAGAAAATGGAAGTTTTTTGTATGGTGCTGACCGCCGTTTTACTGCAAACGGTAAGGAACTGAATGAAACAATCTATTTCTTTGGTAAAAAAAATACGGACGGCTTTTATGAAATTGCGATTGAACTGCGTCAAGAACCGCTTAACCGGAAATCGTTTTTATATAAACTCTATACACTGAGTCCCCTCGGTGTACGGCAAACCTCCGATTTACTGTTTTGGCACTATCAAGATACTACCACCGCAATTGAAGTCATGTTCCGTCTATTGTAAATGAGAACTTAGAGGGAACTTGGGGCTGTCCCGAAAGTAACCAACTTTTGGAATATCCCCGATGTACCCTAGACTTGCTCTGAAACTTCGGCTTCCGAACAGGTTATTTTAAAACGTATGTTGAGGTAGAAAAGCGATACTATGAATATACATAATGAAAATCCTACAGGGTTAAATCATTTTGACCGTGCCGGTAACGCCGTAATGGTTGATATCGGAGAAAAACCTGATACACATAGAATTGCAGAGGCACATGGTTTTATTACGATGAATAAAGCTGCATATACTGCCGTGCGGTCAGGAACAGCAAAAAAAGGTGATGTACTGGGTACTGCACGGATTGCTGGTATTATGGCTGCAAAAAAAACAGCCGACCTTATTCCGCTGTGTCATACACTTATGCTTACTCACGCCGGTATACAATTCACCCTCTCTGATTCTGAATGTATGATAGAAGCAGTGTGCTGTGTTAAAACCACTGGCAAAACAGGTGCTGAAATGGAAGCTCTTACCGGTACTTCCGCGGCACTGCTTACGATTTATGATATGTGTAAGGCACTTGATAGAAGTATGACCATTTCCGGCATTGAAGTACTCAAAAAGGACGGTGGAAAAAGCGGTTTGTATGAAAGATAGGTACGGGCGTAGTATTGACTATCTGCGGGTTTCTATTACTGACCGCTGCAACTACCGCTGTACATATTGTATGCCGCGCGGTGCAGTACAGTTCCTTCCCGCTGGCGATATACTTTCTGCTGATGAAATTATCCGCATTGTACAAGCGGCTGCCGAATTGGGTATCAGGCATATCAAAATAACCGGCGGAGAACCGCTGGTACGCAATGATGCTGTACAGATTATTGCCGGTATTCGCCGATCTGCTCGAATAGAAGACATAACGCTGACAACAAACGGCTACTATCTTGCCGATTATGCAGGAGATTTGGCACAGGCTGGAATCCGTTCTGTTAATGTTAGTTTAGATACACTGGATAGCAGCCGGTATGCTGCATTGTGCGGAGTGGACGGTCTTGCCCGCACAGTAGCCGGTATTGCTGCTGCACAAGCCCAAAGGATGCAGGTAAAATTAAATGTAACAGTCAGCAATGATACCGTTTCCGAAGATATATACGCAGTAGTTGAATATGGAATGGAGCATCGGCTTACCGTACGTTTTATTGAATTGATGCCTATCGGCTGCGGCTATATCGCTGGTATGGGAACTGATTCTGTCCGCCGCTTGCTTGAAGATCGCTACGGTGCTGTGCAGCCGTGTCTTGTAACAGGTAATGGTCCTGCACGGTATTACCGGTTTGCAAACAATGAAAAAAGCGGCGGCACTGCTTTCTCTATCGGTTTCATCAGTGCAATTCAGCATTGTTTTTGTGCCGGATGCAACCGCATCAGACTTACTGCCGACGGGTATTTACACCCCTGCCTTGCCGATTCTGCATCAGTGGATGTACGCACGCTGCTGAGAAGTGGCTGCACTGATACGGAGCTGCAACAGATAATTATCAATGCGATAACAGCAAAACCGGAATGCCACCGGTTTATGCAGAAGCCGCTCATTTCTGCTGCCATGCATAGAATAGGAGGATAACTATGGGAATAATAAAAGCAATATGCCGAAGCGACAGACGCGGTACTCAAAAGTATGAAGTGCAAGAAGCTGATTTGATTGCCGGCTTCGGGATTCACTCTGATGCTCATGCAGGAAACTGGCATCGGCAAGTGAGCTTATTACAATATGAAACACGCGAAGCCTTTAATGCACGCGGCGCAAAAACCGGTAATGGGGATTTTGCGGAAAATCTGCTGGTAAGTGGTATTGACCTTGTGCATCTGCCTATTGGAACTCGGCTTTGCATTGCAGAGACCGTTGTGCTTGAAGTAACGCAGATAGGAAAAGAATGTCATCATCATTGTCAAATTTATCAGAAAATGGGAGAATGTATTATGCCGACAAATGGTATATTTGCACAAGTTATTACTGGCGGGCATATTAAAAAAGGTGATGCAATCACTGTTATGGATGTTTCATCTTTCGTATAATTTCCCTTGAATTGTTACAGTACCGGATATAGACGGGGCTGTTCGCTGCGTTGGTTTTCGAACAGGTTGCCGATACTTATAGGTACGCTGTTCACTATTGTTAAGTACTAATCTTGACAGTAAACAAATTCATAGCGTATAGTATTTGCATGAAAAGAAGGTATTTTCACATTATTGAACTCATGAAAAAAAATCCGGCAATTACGCAGCGGGAAATTGCTTATTCACTCAGTATATCGCTGGCATACGTTAATAAGATCTTGTTTTCGATGGAGCAAGATGGTTTTTTAGTAACAAATGGGCTGCCGGGTATTGGAAAGCGCGCATTGACAATAAAAGCCCACAGTGAGTATGATACGTGTAAGGTTGATAATGCCATTATTATGGCGGCAGGCTTTGGTTCTCGTTTTGTGCCGCTTACCTATGCAACCCCGAAAGGATTATTGGAAGTATTTGGTGAGCGTATGATTGAGCGGCAGATTCATCAATTACACGAAGCTGGCATACGAGATATTACGATTGTCGTCGGCTATTTAAAAGAAACATTTGAATACTTGATAGATAAATATAATGTAGAGCTTGTGTATAATCCCGATTTTGAAACAAAAAATAATCTTTCAACGCTGTATCATGTCCGGCATAAATTAAAGAATACCTATATCCTTTCAAGCGATAATTGGCTTCGGAAAAACATGTATCACTCACATGAGTATGACTCATGGTATTCAGCGGTGAAGATAAATGATAAAACTGATGAATGGGTATTGCAGCTGGGGCTTCACGATAAAATTACGAAAGTAAAAGTAGGCGGCTGGAATGCATGGGTTATGTATGGACCGGTGTATTTTTCAAAACAGTTTTCGCAAACCATGCGGCTGCTTATCGAAGAAGCTTATCATCAGCCAAACACTGATAACTGGTACTGGGAAGATGTATTCAAACGGCATATTGCAAAATTGCCGATGTTTGCTAATAAGCAGCCGCCCCGCCAAGTATATGAGTTTGAATCATTAGATGAGTTGCGGCAATTTGATACTTCTTACATGATTTCTACACAAAATAAATGGATGGAGTTAATTTCGCGTGTGTTCGGGCAGCCGGAAATGCATGTTAAAAATCTCCGCCCGCTCCGGCTCGGTATGACGAATAAATCATTTGTATTTGAGTTGAATAATAATACCTATATTTTCCGCATTCCCGGTATGGGAACAGAAGTGCTTGTCAACCGGCAGCATGAATATGCGGTCTATAAGGCCATTGAGCCGCTTGGTATTTCCGATAAGATTGTGTATTTTGACCATGCGACAGGGGTAAAAATTACCTGTTTTGAAGAAGACTCCCATGTCGCCCGCCCTGATAATACTGATGATCTCGATGCCTGTATGTGGATTGCCCGCCGTCTGCATCATTCAGGAATTAGTGTCGCCCACAGCTTTGACTTTAGGGAACGTATCAATTTTTACGAAAAACATGCGGATGCAAAACACGGTATTTTATTTTACGACTATGCAGTGGTACGTGAAAAAATGGACATTCTGCTAAATCTTGTTGATTCCTATAATATTCCTAAAGTGCTGACTCATATTGATATGATTTGCGATAACTTTATTCTTAGGCGGGATAGCATTAAGCTGATTGATTGGGAATATGCTGGTATGTGTGATCCTCTGGCGGATATTGCAATGTTCGCATTGTACTCATATTTTTCAGAAGAGCAAATTGAAGACCTCATGCGCCGGTATTTTCAGCGGGAGCCGGATGCACAAGAGCGGGTGAGGGTTTTCATTTATATTGCACTCGGAGGATTCCTATGGGCACTGTGGACGGCATATAAACAAGCACTCGGTGCTAATTTTGGTGATTATGGTATGAAAATGTACCGCTATGCAAAAGACTATTACAAAAAAATCAGCAGTCTCTGTAATTTGGAACCGCTCAACCAGTGCCAAGAATCTTCCTATTGACGGCTTATAGACCATGCCGAGATCAGGCGGGCAATAGCGGGCAAGCCCCGACTCTCCGTTAACATGAACCGCTCAACACTGCAGTTTTGGGCGGTTTTCTTTAGCTTCCTCTTGCGATGTTTTGAGATAAGTCATAGGGATAGGAAGACTTATCTCAAAACTCGCCGGTCATCTCAAACAGCTGACCGAGCTTTTTGAGATGACCAATCATAATATCGCGCACCTCTTAGGCGGTTGCTCCGCAGAGGGAAAGATGTTTGTATTTACCGGTTCTCACCGCTTCTATGATTGCTTGCCCCGCCGTGCGTGTTTTACCCCAGCCGCGTCCGTACCGCAAAACCCAGATGTATTTTTCTCCGGTTATCCAGTCTCTTGGCGGCAGCTGATCATCGTGCGCCCAAAAGCCCCAATCGAACAGCAGCGCATCAAGCTCTGCGGGGACAAGCGTATTGATAAACGCTTCTTGCGCCTCTCTGTCGCGCCTGAGCATATCGGCGGTAAGCGCCCGATCATCAATACATTTCCAGCCGGTTTTTACCGGTGTTGTTACAAGGGGTGTTTCAGTTTTCATACTGGCTCCTGTGGGGTGGGGTTATTTTCAATCGGCATCAGTTTTTCCCGTAATGCCGCTTTTTTAAGCGATATACTTACTTCAATATCTTCACTACCGGAGTTATCCCCGATTGATATTTTTAAGAGTTCCTCGTTCATACCGTATGCTTTTCGTTCAATATCAACTGCCATATTCGCAAGCTGCGGTAAGACGCTCCACGATAGCTCATTGATTATCTCATCGAGGCTGTCTATATCGTTTCCCGCATCTTTGATTTTGTTGATAAGCAGCTGTGCTTTTTTCCCGACAATGAATTTTATTGCTTGCGCAAACTGTATGTTTTCTTTGTTGGTTTTCTTTATCGCTTCGATATTTTCTTTGCGGGTAATTTCGTCAATATAACGGTCGTAAGCGTCAGCATGGGCAAGCCAGTTATTTTGTACAGACAATTTCGACAAATACGATGCACTTTTACTACACTTTTCCTGCACTTTTGGGATGGTCCGCAAGGCACCAAGGTCAAGAAAAGTCTTAAAGTATGCGTATTGTTTTGCGCTTTCGTCCTCTTGCCGCTCCCATTTTTCAGCCATTTCAGTTACCCCCTCATGTTGATTTTGCCGTCTGCTACATCATAGAGGATTGAAGATTTGACAAACTTTTCTTTTGCTTCGTGCGCACGCCTACAAAAATCCTGCTTTGCCGCATTGTTTTCAAATACGAGGGTAAGGGTGTAGTCATCGTACTTTGCCTGATAGTCGTCATCACTGCGATTGTCGGCTTTCCTCATATCCCGTTCCGCTTGCCGCGCAGCTTTCAGGCGATCGGATTTCTTTGCCTCTTCTACCATATCGACTATATCTTCTTGCTCCGGCTTGGGGTCAAAAAGAGAATCGTTTTCATCGTCAAAAAGACTTGAGCCGGCAAAAATATACTGCATATCCAGCATGTCAAACGCTAAGTCTTTTTGAAAATCAATATCGGGATACGATAGCTTTATTTCTTGCAATAGCTCGTTATCCCATTCGCCTTGAGCCGCAGGATTATTCAAGAAGATGTTGATTTTTACTTCCGTTTCCTCGTCTACCTGTATCATCGAGACTTGCAACGAATAATCATTTGTCGGGTATTTATATTCTTCGTCCATTATCGACAGTTTTTGATGCCCGCCGACAACATTCATCGTTTTGCGGTTCACGACTATCGGCTGAACCAATCCATACGTTTTTAAGCCCTTTTTGAGCTTTTTACGGGCTTCATTCGATATTTTTCTCGGATTATACGGAGCTTCGTGGATGCTGCTGCGCTGTACCGTTTGTATTTGATAGACTTCAAACTTGTTATTTTCCATATTCTTGCCACCTTACAAAATCAGCCTCTGCCATCGGGTATTTTGTTATCCATTTTTGATAATCGTCGGGAAAGTTGTTTTTAAGCCATTCCAGCGATGCGCCTTTATAGATGTCAATATTGCGAAAGCCGGAGTATACTTCCGGTGCGAGGATGAGGCGGTTTTGTTTTATGTAGTTATCTATATCCTTTTTTGCCCAGATGTGAAGAGGCGTGAGTTTTTTGTACTTCCAATCAATACCGTTATCAAACGTTTTAAGCATACAGGCTCTTGCTAAGCTCTCGCACGCCTCCCAGCCTAATGCTATGTATTCAATGTTATATTTTGCTCGCAATGCGGCGAAGGTATCAGCCATTGTTAGCCGCTTTATATTTTTCCCTTCTCGTGAAATCAAGTACGTTGTTTCGTAGTGAGGATATTGTTCAATTTTAATGTTGTATCGCTTTTCGTAATAGCGGATCACTCTATTTTTGCTTTCGAGGTTCTCACAGTAATATAAAAAAACCGGCGTATACCGCCCGTGCATAAACTTATTGAATAAGTCCAGCATTACCGTTGAGTCTTTGCCAAGAGAATAAAGCACAATGGCGGAGCTGATATTCTCCGCCATGTACCGTATTGACGCATACAGGTTTTTCATAGGTTATCGGTAACGAACGCGCCCTCTGTCGTCTCTTGTTTTGAGAATAAAGCTGTTTTTAGTTCCTACGCCTATTCTTCGCGCAAAACTTCCGCCGCCTTTGCCTCCGCCGGAAGCGTCAAAACACATAACCGGCCTGCCGCAATATGAAAACATAAAAGCACCTCCTAAAAAAATGAGTACGTGCTTTTACTGTACACTAAAGCTAGTGCGTAACACAAATGAGACGAGATAATGATAAGGCTTAAAGATTTTGATTTTAAGGCAGATTATAATTCCATAATCCTAATCTGCCTTTGACTTGTCGGATAGGATTTTCAAGAAGTGTAGGATTTTTTAATATCCAGTGATATTGTCCGTCGATAGACCACGAACTGGAACTATTTTTTATAATATCAACTAAGTCAACATAGCCGATTATTGATTGACTTTTTAAAAGCTATAGTTCAGCATGTTCTTTAATTCTTGCACACCATTCTTCTTCACTTTTAGTACCGGTAGGCACACCTTCTTCAACATACCGATCGTTTAAATTATCAATATAATCATCAAGAGTATTCACATAATCAGCATATAAACGAAATATATCATCTTCATTACATTCTAAGATTTTTGGAGGTGCGCTATCGCTATCAGGATATGGCAACGTATCACCACTTACATGAATATACAACCTGCCGCGGTAATCGGTAGTCCATGTTCTATTTTCTACATCTTTACCGCCTTGCAGAATTAAATAGGCAAAAGGATTTTTTACGCTCAATACTTTTACTTGCATTTTTATTGTCCTACATGAAGTATATCGTATTTTTAATAAAATTACAACGCTATTTGCAGCCGTTGTTTCAATGCGTTTTGTAATTCTTGAGAAAAATTAACTCCGGCTTCTTCCGCTTTATAATTTAACCATGCCGGAATGGTAACAGTTTTCTTTATTGACTTTTCAGAAAACTGTTTACGCCAAGCATCAGTATCGGCTATTACATAATTCACAAATCCGTTTTTTGTTTTGATTTTGGATATATCGCTCG